>DRLX01000338.1 GCA_011322715.1 Desulfobulbaceae bacterium | reverse complement strand
ACCGCTTTGAGCGGTCCACAATTTCAAGCCACCGGTTTTACCGGTGGTTACTGACTATGGGAGAATAAAGGCAAAAAATTTCGCTGAAAGGAAATCTCCTGTACCTCGACGTTAAAAAAACCCGTTGGACCAATTGGTTCGGCGGGGTTTTTTATTGAATAAAAACTTTAATCTTTCAAGTCGCTCTTTGATTTATAAATTTTTGATTCCATCAGAGAAAATCGAGGTGCAGCAGGAGGATACCGGCCAGCAGAAGGAGCAGGGCAAGCAGAATGATTGTTGCCCGACGGCTCGCACGCCTGGCCTTGTCCTTTTCCCACCAGGTGGAGGGACTGATGCCCTGCAGGTGAAAGGTGATAATCCCTGCCAGATTGATACAGATGATATTGGCCAGGGCAAGATTCAGGGCACCAAACCCTTTTTGATAGAAACTTGAACCAAGGAGCAGGCCACCGGTCACCAGCGGCGGCATCAGCGCTACGGCAACCATGACACCGACTAGGGAGAGTTTGCCGCCGCCGGTCAGGGCCAGGACTCCGGCGCTTCCGGAGGCAAGGGCCAGCAGAAGGTCCGACCAGCCGAGATGGGTCCTGGCTTCAATGGCGGCGTTAGCGGGGTCCACATGGACCGCCAGGCCGATAACCGTACCGATGAGAATTGCCAGGGTCAGGCCGAGGAGAGTTGTTTTAACGGCATCCCAGCCAAGATCGGTATCTCCCAGAGTATTGGCCAGGGCAAAGGCGACGTTCGGCAGCAGAAGCGGGGCCAGCACCATGGCGCCGATAATGATGGCCATATCATTCCGAATCAGACCGATAGCCGCAATAATTGCCGACAGGATAACCATGGCAACATAATTGGTGGATAGTGACACTCCAGGGGCGACATCGTTGTACAATTCCTGTCTGCTGATGCGGGCCGGTTTTTTTTCTTCTTCCACTTCTCCTTCTTTTTGCTCCTCTCCACCAGGCTGTTCATTTTCCGGTAGCGGGATGACCGCTTCCACCGGCAGCAGAACGGCCCGGGCATCGGGCAGGGGCTGTAGATATGTGTCCAGGGCATTGAGAACGGCCTCGACCCTGCCTGTCTCCACCAGCAGATGAATGCGGGCCTGATTATTTTCCATGTGGTCCCGCCAGGAGGCAAGAATGCTGATATCACGGAGGAGCTCACCGATATCCTCGGCCCTGCCTTCGGGTAAAATAATTTCAATCAGTTGATGTGCCATACTCTTATTAAATAATGGAAGTTGTCTTTGCCCGGCACTTTTCCGGGCTTGCGGTTTTATTTTTCCTGATTATTCTATCCCATAACATTGGGAAAGGAATTTATAAAGATAACCAGCAGCACCAGGCCGGGGATGATCTATGAAAAAGTCCAATTTTACATTCGGCAACGGCAAAAAACCGGATATTGAAATCAATAAGACAACCAATCAGAAATTCTGGCAAAGCCCAAATTTTACTTTTTGGCTGTATGTTTTCTTTATCCTGATTTCTTTCCAGTTTTATCAGGGGTATAAGCAGGCCCGGCAGGAAGAAATACCCTACAGTCAGTTCCTGACCTATGTCAAAAAGCATGAGGTGGCCGAGGCCGTGGTCACGGATCGGGTTATCTCCGGCACTCTGACCCTCAAAGATGAAAAAACCAATCAACCGCGCAGGTTTATTACCGTACCGCTGATGTGGAATAATGACCTGGCCATGAATCTCGAAAAGAACGGGGTTAAGTATACCGTTCGCCAGAATTCAAACTGGCTGGGAAAATTCTTACTCAACTGGGTCCTGCCCTTTGGTCTGCTTTTCCTGTTCTGGGGATGGATGGCCAAGCGCATGGGCTCCATGGGCAGGGATGTACTTAATATCGGCAATAAAATCCACATTCATCCCGCAGATCTTCCCAAGGTCACCTTTGACGATGTTGCGGGTCTTGAGGAGGCCAAACAGGAACTAAAGGAAAGTGTCGATTTCCTGAAAGATCCGACCCAGATCCAGAAACTGGGCGGCCGCATGCCTAAAGGTGTGCTCATGGTCGGCCCTCCCGGTACCGGTAAAACGCTTTTGGCCCGTGCCGTGGCCGGTGAGGCGGAAGTGCCCTTCTTTTCCATCAGCGGTTCCGAATTTATCGAGATGTTTGTCGGCGTCGGTGCGGCCCGGGTGCGGGAACTCTTTGAGCAGGCCCGTAAGAAGGCGCCCTGCATTATTTTTATTGATGAATTGGATGCCATTGGACGTTCACGCGGTATCGGCCCGGCCATGGGCGGCCATGATGAGCGGGAACAGACCCTGAATCAGATTCTGACGGAAATGGACGGCTTTGATCCTTCTACCGGCGTGGTGGTCATGGCGGCAACCAACCGTCCGGAAATACTGGACAAAGCGCTGATGCGGGCCGGTCGTTTTGATCGGCAGGTCCTGGTGGATAAACCTGATCTCAAGGACAGAGAGGCCATCCTTAAACTGCACTCCAAGAGACTGACAATGGGCGATGATGTGGATTTGAAGGTTGTGGCCCAGCGGACGCCTGGATTTACCGGTGCCGATTTGGAAAATATCTGTAATGAGGCGGCCATCCAAGCCCTGCGCCGCAAGGCGGATGCGGTTGCCATGGCCGATTTTGAGGCCGCCATCGACCGGATTATTGCCGGACCGGAGAAAAAACATCGGGCACTCAATTCGGATGAAAAGCATCGGGTTGCCTTCCATGAATCCGGACATACTCTGGTTGCGGTGACCGTTCCCACCGGTGAACCGGTGCACAAGGTTTCGATTATTCCCCGCGGTGTTGCCGCTCTTGGCTATACCATGCAGCTCCCTGTGGAGGAAAAATTTCTCTCCACAGAGGCGGAGCTGAAAGATCAGATTGCTATTCTTCTCGGCGGCCGGGTAGCGGAAGAGATTGTTTTTGGAGATATTTCAAGTGGTGCCTCCAATGATCTTGAACGGGCCTCGGAGATTGCCCGCTCCATGATTACCCGTCTGGGTATGAGCAAGAAGCTCGGCCCGCTGACCTACGGCAAACATCAGGAGCTGCAATATCTGGGCATCCAGGGACAGGAGGAACGTAATTTCAGCGAGGCCACAGCGCAGATGATTGACGAGGAGGCCCGTGAACTCGTTGAAGAACAGCATCAACGGGCCACCACAATTCTTACGGAAAAGAGAAAGTTTCTGGAAGCCTTGGCCACTCGTCTTGAGGAAAAAGAAGTTATCAGCGGCGAAGAGGTGGACGAGGTTATCAGTCAGGTTGAAGAGCCGGCTGACCAATAAGGATATGGCGGATAATAGACAGGACAAATCGACCTCTTCGCAGGAGTTGCTCACCTTAAAAGAAGTCATTGCCATGGGGGTCGGCGGCATGGTAGGCGGTGGGATTTTTTCCGTCCTCGGCCTTGCCATCGTACAAGCCGGCCATGCGGCGCCCATTGCCTTTGCCCTTGGCGGTATCGTAGCCCTGCTGACCGGTATCTCCTACGCCCGCCTCGGCATCGCCTTCCGTTCCGACGGAGGTTCCTTTACCTATCTGGAGCATGCCTTCAAGCATCCAAATGTTTCGGGGATGGGTGGCTGGCTGCTCCTGGTCGGCTATATCGGCACCATGGCGCTTTATTCCTTTACCTTCGGCGTCTACGGCACCGCCATGCTTGGTGGGGCAGGGCAGGTTCCGGGCATGCATCATCTTCTTGAATCCCTGATCCTGCTCACCTTTTTGGGGATCAATCTCTACGGGGTCAAGGCCAGCGGCACCAGCGAACTGATTATTGTAACAGTCAAGATGTTGATTCTTTTTCTCTTCGGCTCCATCGGCCTGTTTTACGCAAAGCCGGACCATTTGCTGCCTATCTTTAATCAGGGATATGGCGGAGTTGTCATGGGAGCGGCCCTGATTTTTGTCGCCTACGAGGGGTTTGAGCTGATCCCCAATGCCGCCAACGAGATGGTGGATCCGCAACGCAATCTGCATCGGGGCATACTCTGGTCCATCTGCATCACCATTGCGGTGTATGTCCTTGTCTCCCTGGTTGCAGTGGGTAACCTGCTGCCGGAGCAGGTGGTTCGCTACAAGGAGTATGCCCTGGCCGTGGCCGCTAAACCATTTCTTGGGAAGGCCGGATTTCAGCTCATTGGCCTGGCAGCCCTGTTTTCAACCGCTTCGGCCATCAATGCCACCATGTTCGGCACCGCCCGTCTCGGTATGGTCATGGCCACGGAAAAGGCCCTGCCTGCGGTTTTTGCCTTTCGCCGCAAGCAGAACAATATTCCCTGGGTCAGTCTGCTGGTCATCACCGGTCTGACGATTGTCTTTGTCAATTTGGCCAACCTGACCATCATTTCGTCCTTTGCCAGTTCCACCTTTTTGCTGATCTTTGCCGCCATCAATCTTTCCGCCCTGCGGTTGCGGGCCAGGATTGAAGCAAGTATCGGGGTAGCGGTCGCCGGGCTGGCCTGTTCCCTGGCATCCTGGCTGGCCCTGCTGGTATACCTCTTTCAGTCCAACCGGGCCAGCCTCTACTGGATAGGCGGTCTGTATCTGGCGGTGTTCTGTGCCGAGGTACTGTTTTCCAAACGACGCTGGATCAAGCGCGAGATAGAATGGATGGAATCGTGACCACGATTGTCGATTATCCGCTGTCTGTCCACCGTGGTCCTGTGGAGTCTCTTGTGCCGGTGAAGTCTATTTTTTATGTTTCAAACCAGGGTGGAAAAGGCCTGCCCGGGAGAGGAAATGAAGGCCGTTTTTTCCGTGTAATCGCTTGTGAAATATGCGGGTTAAAGGTGTGATGAATGAAAGGGTCGGTGATACATTCGAAGTTGGAGGGAGACGCCGGACAGCTGTTGCGGCAGTTGGAGCAGCACTGGCACACCGACATCAGACCTCAGGAGGTACATCGGCGGATTATCAACCTGCTGCTGTTGATCAAGCGGGCCCTGGCACGGGATGGTGCTGATGCACGCCTGGTTGTCACCACCTATCGTCGGCTACTCAAACACCAGGCCGGGAAGAAAGAACAGGCGCAGGCCAACGAAGCCTTGAAACGGATACTTGGGGAACTGAGCGTCGTGACCGTCTCTATCCTTCCCTTCGCCTTTGTGACCCTGCCCGGACTGTTTGCCCTGGCCCGTCATTTCAATATCGAATTGCTGCCCACCGATCCGGACAACTCGATCAATGATGCACCTTCCACTCCAGAAAAATAACATTTTGTATCAATCCCTTGCCCGGAATGTGGATCGTTTCGGGCCTTGCAGCAGTTCGCTTGTGAAATATGCGGGTTACTCTTCATCCCACGCATGGGTCCGGCTGTGGTCCTTTGGTTTATCGGCACGGGTATGCTTATCCTCTCGAATCAATCGATAGACGACTCCAAGTGCGAGGACACTGAGCGCCAGCGCCGCCAGACTGACGGGGTTCATGGTTTTGATATCCAGGATGATAAATTTTCTCGATAGGGCCAGCAGGGCTATCAGCAGGACGGTTTTGACCTGCACGACATGGTCTTTTCGTTCAATCACCTTGACGATGGAATGTTTGAATTCCATGGCTATCAACAGGGTCATGATCATACCGAAAATATGCTTGAAAACCTTATGGTCCAGGGGATCAAGCATGCCGATCAGCAGCATTTGGTAAATATCGACAGTAAGACGAACAAAGGCGATTAAGACGATGACGGCAATCAGGCCGGTCAGACCGATGGACACAATGTCTTCATATTTTTCATAGGCCCTGACAACCCAGGCCTGTTTTTTTCCCTCGCTGTTATCCATCTGTTTCACTCCTCTTTATCGGGATTTTTCGCTTGATATTTTCTTCGGTATCCCTGTTCCCGGTTTTTAACCTGGGAGATGATAAGTTGCGCCTTGTCACTGTTCAGACCCAGCTCTTTCCGGTCTGTATTCAGGTCAGCCAGGTCCTGTTCCGTCAGCTCTCCGTCTTCATCGATCAATTGTTCCACTTCCGACTGGAAGCGTTCCCTTCGCAGACGTAATTGTTCGGTGAAGCCGGAGGCAATAATGCCTGCGGGCAGGGACACCAGGCCGACACCGACAATGGTGATCAGGGTGGCAAAAATCTTTCCATAAACAGTTACCGGGGTCACGTCACCATAACCAACCGTGGTCAGTGTCACGATGGCCCACCACATGGCATGGGGAATGGAACCGAAGGCCTCCGGCTGTACCTCATGTTCGAAGGTGTAGATACCCACCGAGGCGAAAATGAAGATGATAAACATCAGGGTAATCGCCACCAGCAGAGATTCCGCTTCATCCTTGAGAACATCGGCGAGCAGACCGAAGGCGGGGGAATACCGGGTCAGTTTGAACAGCCGCATCAGCTGGAGGAGAATGAGGACTGATGTCTGGTCATATCCGGACGCCAGAAGAAAAAAGGGAAGAAATGAGGCCAGATCCACCAACCCCATAACGGAAAAAACGTAATGGAGACGACAGGACAGAGTAGATCGGTTCAAATCTTGCTCAGGACTGCTCCAGAGCCTCAGCAGGTATTCCAGCAGAAAAATTGAGGAGGCAAAGGCCTCCAAAATCATGAACAGGAGAAAATAATGGTCGGCGATGGACGGTTCGCTGGATAACACCAGGGCAACGGCACTGGCAAGTACCAACAGAACCATGCATCTGGAATGGAGTTTTTTTTCTACCTCCGGTCCCAGCAGGTGGAGGAAACGATAGATGCGGACACGCACAGACTGAGATGTACTTTTGCCTCTGATCATGTCTCCTCAGTATAAATAAGAACTGCCTTGAGATCATGCTCCTCTTCCAGGTTACCACCGAGGGCGGAGGCAAGGATACCAAAGGTTGCCATGAGGCGGGCAAAGTGGAATGCCGGTAGCTGTTGGCCGCCGAGACCTGCCCAGCCTGCAAGCACGGAATCCGGCATTATCCGGATGACCGCAAGGGAGATCAGAAAGAGATTTATCCAGAAGGAAATCATACCCACCATCAGAGTGCCAAAGAGAATAACCCGGGAACGGACCGCCTGTTCCATCATTTTGTCTGATCGGCCGACCGCCTGCAGATTCTGACCGAAGTACAGGGAAAGGGTGGCAAGCAAAAGGATGGCGACAACGATGAGATTGAGCCAGTCGGAGTGGATGGCTGCTCCCAGCTCCCAGGCCTCGGCGCTGAGGAAGAGAAAAATGACGGAAACGGCGGTGGCGGCGGTGAATCTTCCGAGGTGGAGCATCATTCGCCAGGAGCGAAAGAACAGGATCTCCCGGGCAAGAGCAAGGCCGTCTCCGGCAAGGACCTGGCAATAAAATTTCCACTCCGTTTTACCGGCGGTTGCTGTTTCTTCAAGACGGGGATCGGCAATATCCTGCAGAAAATCAACCATTCGCCGCTTCTCTTCTTCGCTCCAGTCCAGCGGTTCCCGGTCGGTCCAGAATTCCCGGGGCTGCATGACCGACGTATCATTATGGTCCAGATCAAAGAGATGGCCAAGAACATGGCGGCAGAGGCCGAGAACAGCTTTGCGGGTTGCCGTTACGTTTTCAAGGTCAAGCATCCGGGCCATGGAGATAACCCCGGTCTCAAGCATGCTGGACGGAACACCGCTGGTGGCCTGATCAAACCTGGCCAGGAGAGGACACGAGGTCACTACCAGCAGAAAATCAAAGCCATACTCAATCTTGATATCCGAACCGAATTCCAGCAGGGCCAACGGGTCCTGGGGCGTTTCCCTGGGAAAATCATGCCGGGGCAGCACCCGAAAAATCCATTGAAAATCAGGTAAATCATGTTGCAGCGACCGCTCCAACTCTTCCGCCACTTCCCGGGCGGCGCGGTGTACCTCTTGCGATTCTGCGGCATCCAGGGCCACGCCTATTGTCAGGAGAGGCCGGTCGTTGTCCGGTTGGAGAGTGGTGTCCGCCATATGCTCGAGTACCTGGTAGTAGACAGGGTGATATTGTTCTTTTCACGAAATATTTTCGTGTCCGGGTTCAAGTGATACGTGCACCCTTGAACTTGACCACCATGTGAGGCTGTGTAGCTGGTCGTCGAATCAAGGAAAATAGAATTT
>DRLX01000337.1 GCA_011322715.1 Desulfobulbaceae bacterium | reverse complement strand
GTTTTTTTCCGGTCTTGTTGCCAGGGGAATGAGTACGGACGAGATTTCAGAAATCCTGGGCATCTCCCCGGCTGAGGCCGGGCAACTGGCCACATTGGCCTTTATCTCCCGCAGGGAGGGCTGTTAGGGGCCTTTGTATTTTTTGGTACATTGAGATTTTAAGTAAAGAAAATAACCAAAGATGTCGAAACAAGATATGGATACACATCCTCTGTTCTTTTACACCGACAAACGGAAAAACCAGCATGGCTGGACCAAATTTTCAGGCCACAGCCATAACCAGCAATGAAAATAGCCTGGATGGGCATACCTAACGGGCTATTTTCGGATAGTATAAAAAAATCATGGTATCAGGAAAATACAGCGCACTAAGTGGAGCCGTTTCCAGGGAACAGGCCATGGCCAATATTTCCAATAACATGGCCAATATCGACACTACCGGTTTTAAAAAAGACCGGATAAGCTTTGAGGCCCTGCTCAAGGGCAGTCAACAAATGGCCAATGGTCGGGGAATCAATTACAGCAGAATCCGCAAAATAGGGGTTGATTTTTCCCAGGGTCCTCTCAGGGAGACCGGCCGTGACCTGGATGTTGCTATTTCCGGCAAAGGTTTCTTCAAAATTCGCGGCAACGGTGAAACTTTTTTTTCCCGTAACGGCAGTTTTTATGTCGACAACAACGGTTTACTGAAAACAGCTGATAATTTCGACGTATTAGATGGTTCCAGCCAGCCCATACAACTTGCAGGGGCCCAGGGGAAAAAAATCCACATTGATGAAGCCGGCAATATCTCCCTGGACAATATCCCAAGCGGTCAAAAGATACAGGTTTTCACGGTCTCGGACCAGACCAAACTGGAAAAAGCCGGCAACAGCCTGTTTACGCTGCAAAAGGGGGCCACATCACAACCCACGGACACCACTGTGATAATTCAGGGAAACCTTGAAGGATCAAATATCAACATGGTCGAAGAAATGACCATGATGATCAATACCCAGCGTCGATTTGACGCCTGCCTCAAAGTAGAAAAAAATTATTCCAACTTAAGTGAACGCCAAAACGAACTCGGCACGGTCGCTTAATTATCTTCTACGCATAAACAAGAGCAGAAACCAGGAGAACAGAAATGAGATCTTTATGGACCGCAACCACCGGCATGCGTGGGCAGAACCTGAACATGGACGTTATTGCCAACAATTTGGCCAACGTCTCAACCACCGGTTTCAAGAAAAGCGTCACCTCATTTCAGGATTTAATATATCAACAGGTCCAAGTCCCCGGGGCGCCGACCTCGGATGCCGGCACCCAGTCGCCTTCGGGCATTCAGGTCGGCCTGGGCGTGCGACCGGCGGCAGTCACCAAGGTCTTTACCGAAGGCGATATTGTCGAGACCTCCAATGAATTTGACGTTGCCATTGAGGGGGCGGGATTTTTCCAGGTCGATCTCCCCGACGGCAATACCGCATACACCAGGGCCGGTAATTTGAATCGTGACGGTACCGGCCGACTGGTCACCCCGGAAGGCAATCCGATCGTTCCCACTATCACCATTCCTGAAAACGCACGCGAGGTGACCATCAGCGCCACCGGAGTCGTCAGCGCACTTCTTGGTGATGATACCCAATCAACGGAGCTTGGAAATATCGATCTGGCCACCTTTGTCAATGATGCCGGTCTCCTTTCCATCGGCCGTAACCTTTTTCGAGAGACCGAGGCCTCGGGCACCGCCACTATCGGCACGCCGGGCAGCGATGGATACGGCACTCTGCAGCAGGGTTTTCTTGAACAGTCCAACGTCAACCTGGTCGGCGAAATAGCCCGCATGATAACCGCCCAGAGGGCCTTTGAGATCAACTCCAAGGCGGTAACGACCTCGGACGAAATGATGAGCACCGTGGTCAACATGGTCTAAGAATAAGAAATGAATAAGTCATTGTTCATCCACGCCTTTGTCCTGTCCGTACTAATGCTCGGGTCACAGGCATTAGCGCTCAACGTGAAGCTGCACGAAAAGGCGCAGGTGTCCGCACCATTGGTATATCTTGGCGATATCGCCTCCATCACCCCGAAAGGCAGCGAGGCAGAGACCCTGGCCACTGAGCGCATTACCGCTTCCCCTAATCCGGGCAAGAGCCGTACCATAAAGGCATCCTCGATTATCGAGATGATGCGCTATGACAAAGATGCCGCCGATATTTCCTGGAGCGGCGCCGAGTCAATAGAGGTGACCAGAAAAGGACAGGTCGTCACCAAGGAGCGAATGAAACGGATTGTCGCTGAATTTATCGGCCGCCGCCTGCAAAGCCTACCCGATGCCGAAATACGATTCACCTCGGTCCGGACACCGGAGAACATCATCCTGCCCACCGGAAAAATAACCTATACCGTACGACCCTCCAAGCCGACGATAATCGGCAGTTCAAGTTTCAACATCCTGTTTGCAGTTGACGGCAGAACCATCAAAAACTGTACGGTTCGCGGCAGGCTTGAAGCCCTGGCCCCGGTCGCAACCGCAGCGGTCAATATCCGCAGAGGATCAATTATTACTCCTGACCAGGTGGAAATGATCCGCCGGGATATCAGCAAACTTGATATGCCCTATTTTTCCAGAGAAAGAGTCGTCGGCCTACAGGCAAAACGTACTATTCGCGCAGGCAAACCGCTTGATACCATGAATGTGGCGCCGCCGCCGGTCGTCAAAAAAGGTGAACCGGTCGAAATTATTGCCAGCAGAGGTCCTTTACGGATTTCCACAAAAGGTATTGCAACCATGGACGGCCGTCCGGGCGATTTCATCCGGGTAAAAAATATCAGTTCCTCCAAGCTGGTCTACTGCAAGGTTGATGCGCCAGGCATCGTTTCAGTGGAGTTTTGACATGAAGCCGTACGTATCTCTACCATCCATATCCAGGACATCATTTTTCGGGTTCCTCCCCGTATTAGTCATCCTTATCGCTGCTTCGGGGTGCTCCCAAAAAAAAACAACCGTCATGCAAGTGCCCGAGCCATTGGAGGCGCCCGTGGTCGTCCACAGCAAACCCATCTCTCCCGGTTCCCTATATACCGGCGATGAGGGCAATTGGATCGCCGATCTCCGGGCCCATCATGTGGGTGATATCGTCACGGTCGTTATCCAGGAAAAGGCCAGTGCCTCCAAGGAAGCCTCCACCCAGACGGACCGGGACACGGGAATCAAGGCCGGTATTCCGACCT
>DRLX01000336.1 GCA_011322715.1 Desulfobulbaceae bacterium | reverse complement strand
TGTCCGGCTTACATTAAACAACTTCAACTTGGAGATCCATCAATGGCTAAGTCTTTGGTCGAAATGACGGCAGAAATTGTCAGCGCTCAAATAACTACCACTGAAATGAACACTGAAGATATCAGTCAAGCGCTGAATGACACATTTAAAACGCTTAATGATCTACAGGCGCTTGAACTTACCGGACGACAACCGGATATGGAGCAGAAGAAGATCATGGATCCGGCAAAATCAATTCAGAAAAATAAAATTACCTGTCTGGAGTGCGGAGAATCCTTTAAAATGCTCTCTCCCAAGCATTTACGCTCCCATGGTCTTACCCTGAAAGAATACCGGGAAAAATACGGTTTCAAGGCCCGGCAACCACTCTGTGCCAAGGCCTTGTCCGAAAAACGTTCCAAATCAGGGAAGAAGCGTGGTTTGCCCGAAAACCTGCGCAAAGCCATTGCCGCAAGAAGTAAAAGAAAGAAAAAATAATCATTACTTCGACAAAATGCACATATCCTGAAGGACCGGCGTCCTTCAGGATATTTTTCTGCAGCCCTTTTTCCGTAACTGGTCACTGGACACGTAACCATCCGTTTTCATTTTATCAAGGATTGTAAGTTGGCAAGGGTGCCCCGATTTTGTGCAGGCGCGATTATTCACAGGCAAGCAAAGCGCAGCGGAGAGTCCGAAAGCGGAATGCCCATGACGGCTTACCTTATTCCCTCTCCTTCCCATGCCTCTTCAACAAATCGTCCGAACAGTCTTTCATGATCCATCCTTTCAACAATCACGTCTCTCATGATCGGCATCTTTGATTCCGGTGTGGGCGGCATGACCGTTGCCCGGGCCATTGAACAACTCTGCCCTGACTACCCACTGATCTATTTTGGTGATATTGCCCGTACTCCATATGGCTCCAAAAGTCCGGAAACCATTCAACGGTATGCGGTCAATAACACAAAATTCCTGGTGGACCAGGGCGCTGAACTGATCGTCATAGCCTGCAATTCGGCAGCCAGCACGGCCCTGCCTACTCTGAACGACCAATTTGATCTGCCGATTCTGGATGTCATCACCCCGGCGGTCCAACAGGCCGTCCAGGTGACGAAAAATGGAAAAATCGGCATCATAGGCACCAGGGCCACTATAAAAAGCACTATTTATGAACAGGGTATCACCGCCAGGCGTCCCGGATCCAAGGTATTTAGTCAGCCCTGTCCGCTCCTGGTTCCGCTGGTTGAAGAGGGATGGCTGGGAAAACGGGAAACAAAAATGATTCTTCGCAGGTATCTTTACCCCTTACGCCGCCGCCAAATCGACACTCTGGTCCTGGGGTGCACCCATTATCCCCTGTTAAAGCAACTCATTGCACCGCGCATAGGTCGTCGAGTACAGCTGATTGACTCCTCTATTGCAGTGGCACATACCCTGCGGACCTTTCTCGCCGGTCATGCTGATCCGGCCGAAAAATTGTATCAACCGCAAGCGAAAAGTCGCTTTTTTGTCTCCGACCTGACGGAAACGGCCGGGCAGCTGGCAGCCCACATTTTTGGTCGCCCTATTACCCTGGAAAAAGTCAATGTTTGATGACGTCGTAAAAACTTCGATCTACTGCGTCGTGTATCCCCTGGGCGATTCACAACATACTACCTGTATAGTTGAGACCCGACCAGGAACACTACTCCTCGGAGTCTCCGCTACGCTCCGCTTACCTGTATATCTATGTTTTTACTTAGCCATCTTTGGAAAGATTTAAACCTTTTTACGAGTACATCAATGTTTAACCCCAATCTATTTCTTCGTCTTTTTGTCATTGTCCTTCTCGGCAGCTCACTGTCGGTCGAAACCGGATGGGCGGCATCCAACACCCCGGAGCAGGATCTCGCCAAACTGCAGCAGGTGTACCGGGGCCTCCACAGTCTTCGGTTTGATTTCACCCAGGTGACCCGTACACAAATGCGTACACGAAAAGGTGCGGGAACAGCCGTATTTCTCCGGACGGGAAACAACGGCAAGGAAGGCATCATGCGCTGGAATTACACCGATCCCGACCCGCAAGTCATCCTTAATGACGGCAAAAATCTCACCATTTATACCCCAAAAGACCATCAACTGCTCGTTACCTCTGCAGAGCAGCTTAACAATGATATTACCTATTCCTTTTTCTCCGGAAAAAATAATCTTGATGATGATTTCATCCCGCAAAAACCGGATAGCCGCTATGCATTCAACATTGCAGGAGCGACCCTGCACACGCTTCGCCTCATTCCCAGGAAGCCCCATCCCCAAATCCAAGCCGTCCGGATCTGGTTTGACAACCACTACCTGATCCGTCATCTGGTCCTTGAAGATCCCTTTGCTTCAGTCACCGAGCTGAACTTCAGCAATATTGAAACGAATACGATTGATAGTAAAGACAGCAAAGCGGTCCAGGCTATTCTTCATCTGAATCTGCCGCCGGATACTGAGATTCTGCATCAGTAGCACCAGTCCCATGCATATCATCCTGGTCTCCATGCCTTGGGCGATTTTTTATCGCCCCTCCATCCAGCTCGGTGCGCTTACCGCCTATCTTAACCGGCAATCCGATGATATTCGCGTCACCTGTCTCCACCCCTATCTCTCGGCTGCCGATGCCATTGGATTTGAGAGTTACAAAATAATTTCGAATAATCCCTGGACGGGAGAGGCACTGTACAGCGCTCTGTTGTTCCCCGGCAACCGTCCCAGAGCAAAAAAACTCTTTTACCGTGAACTTCCGGAACTTGGCGACCGGTTCGAGCAACTCACAGACCGGCTTGCTCACCATTTTTCACACTGGCTTGATCAGCAGGATTTTTCCGACTGTAACCTGCTGGGATTTTCCATCTGTTTCAGTCAACTTGCTCCTTCTCTTTACTGCGCAAAAAGAATCAAAAAATTGCACCCCGCCCTGCCCATAGTTTTCGGGGGATCCACCTGCACCCCGGCTGTCGGCACAGGTCTGCTCAACACCTTTTCCCAAGTGGATTACCTTGTGACCGGCGAAGGGGAGCAACCCCTTACCGACCTGGTCCGCCACCTCCTCAGCAAAGGTCCTCTACCGGCCAATGTAATGCAACGATCTTCCTTCGGCCGGATTCAACATAGCCCCCATGGATGCGGACAAAACCGCGAGCAAAGAGATCTCAACCGGTTACCCACCCCTGAATACTCCCATTATTTCCAGGAAATGACCGCTCTTGGCCTCTCATTTATCCCGGAACTGCCCATCGAATTCTCCAGGGGATGCTGGTGGAACAAATGCAGTTTCTGCAACCTCAACCTCCAGTGGTGCGGGTATCGCTATAAAAATCACCGGAAGATGGGGGCCGAGGTCGCCGAACTTGTCAACCGTCATCAATGCCTTGATTTTTTCTTCACCGACAATTCCCTGCCTCCAAAGGAGGCCCGCTCTTTTTTTCACCAAAAGGCAACCGATTCCGTTGATCTGAGCTTTTTTGCCGAGATCCGTATCCCAAAAACAGTGGAGGAGTGTCGAACCTATCGACGGGGCGGCCTGCGGGTTATCCAGGTCGGCATCGAAGCGCTCTGTGATCGCTTACTGCAGCAGATGTGTAAGGGAACCACCACCATTGACAACATCCATGCCATGAAAATGGCCGCTGCGTTCGGCATCACCCTGGAGGGAAACCTCATCCTGGAATTTCCGGGATCAACCGAGGAGGATGCCCGACAGACCCTGGCGGTCCTTACCGACGTTCTTCCCTACCGTCCCCTGCAGGCGGCCACCTTCTTCTTAGGTGAAGGGTCACCGATAAGCAGCCACCTGCAAGACTATGGCATCAAGGCCGTCACCACACACCCGAACAACCGGCTGCTCTTTCCGGAAAACATACTGAACAAGCTTGATCTGCCGGTCAAAGCATACCGTGGTGACCGTGTCATTCAACGTAAACGCTGGCAGCCTGTTCGGCAGGCCATGGTTGTCTGGGCCGCCTTTCATGCCTCTCGAAAAAACCCTACGCAACCGGCCCTTGCCATGCGGGATGGCGGCTCCTTTCTCCTGATACGGCAGGAACGACCGAACCAGCCGACCCTGCACCACCGGCTCAAAGGGTTGTCCCGCGACATTTATCTTGCCTGCGAACAACCGATAGCAAAAAAAAAGTTGCTGCAACGATTCAAGACGATTAAAGAGGCGCAGTTGACCACTTTTATCAACGACCTGTGCGCAAAGCATCTCATGTACAGCAACACAACCCATTGTCTGGCCCTGGCCGTTAACCCGCATATTTTACAAAAGTCGTCGTGAAATATGCGGTTAACATGAATAAAACCCATACAACGGCCGATGCGCCCCGGGTAAAAAGAGTATGAAAATCGCCATTCTCTCCGACAGTCACGACCATATACCGAATCTGGCCCGGGCCGTTAGCCATGCCAACAAAGTCGGAGCAAAACTGCTGCTCCATTGCGGCGACCTGATCTCTCCGTTCATGCTTGCCTACCTGAACAGGTTTTGCGGTGATATCCATCTGATTTACGGAAACAATGTCGGTGACCAGCACCTGATCTCCTCCCGCTGCGGCACCCTATTTGAGCGAATCACCCATCACGGTATTGCCATGGACATTGAGGCGGACGGTCTCCGTATAGGATGTCATCATTATCCCGATCTTGCTTTCGGCCTTGCAGCCGGCGGCAGGTATGATATGGTCTGTTGCGGACATAACCATGAAAGCGGGGCCCGGACTATCGGTAACTGCCTAATACTCAATCCAGGCGATCTGCTCGGAAAAGACGAGTTGCCGGGTTTTATCCTCTTTGAGACGTCGGATTTGAGCTGGGAACGGATTATCGTCGGCAAACGACTTGTCATTGATGATGGGTCCCCTTGACTCCGAGCCAACGATAAAGACAAATGGGTAAT
>DRLX01000335.1 GCA_011322715.1 Desulfobulbaceae bacterium | reverse complement strand
GCAATGGTCGCCTCTTTCATATTTGTTCCCACTGCGGTTTTGAGTATGGGCAGAGCGGAAAGGGGAGTTGCCTGCAAAAAGGCTTGTTCCGTGGTCGTAAGCGTCCCTTTCGTTTCGATTTTACTGGATATACTTGTCAGGGTATCCAGTACGTATTGCCGCAGATCACGGTTTGTATCCGGAATCTGGCTGCAGTGACCGCCGGAGTCTTTTGCATACACATCACCGCTGGTAAATGCCTTGATATCGTCAGGGTTATTTTCAGAGCATGGAGCCTCATACGACACCTTGTACGCGCTGGCAGGGCCTTCGAGCTTCACGTCACCAACCAGTCCCCGGATCAGGTTGATATAATCCGAGGGGATACCCATTTTACTGCCCACGTTTTCCAGCAATGACCCCGCGTGAAGAAAGGTGCTGGTTATGTCCGCATTACAACCACTGGTTACGCGGGAAACATCTCCTGCCTGCGGCACATTATTGCGAGATTGGTCCTCTTTTGTGATCATGTCCCACATTTCCGATGCACCCTGGCGCAATTTGTTTTTCTTAATGGCGGTATCCAGTTTTTCCCGCATAACCTCGCTGGAATGGAAGCCGTTTTTATCCGCCACGATCCCGACCAGCTCCTTTGCCGCTGCACACTCGTCCAACTGCATGGAGTTAAGCTTGTCGGACATGGCTTCAAAATTTTTAATGGTATTGGAACACTGTTCACAGAGTGTCTTCAGACCAAGATCAAAAGCCACGCCTGCCGCTCCAGAGAGTATGCCCTGGAGCTTATCCACAAGATAGTCCGAGTTCATGAAAGAAAAGCCACCCATGAACACGTCAATACCACCGCAACCGCCTTTGAGTCGGGGCGGCTCCACCGTAACCGGATAGGTAGCGGTACTCGGCCACCTGGCACTGAAACCACCAGCGGAATAATACCCTCGCTGCTGCCCCTCAAGATAATTGGGTGAGGTGGTCGTTCTCTGATCCAGCCAATCGTCAACCCATGCTGCTGAAGCACAGACGGGAAGCATGGAACCAAGTAAGATGATGGTAAAAATCGCTTTTTGCATTTTCCCTCGATTTGAACTAAATTTACGCGCTGATCGGTAATTTCCTGCCTGACAGTACTTTTTGCCACCATGGTTTTCTCATCTCATCCAACAGCCGGCACAACCCGTCCTTGTCCAACTCGTAAGTTTCGTGACGCCGTGTATCGATGACTTTGGCTGTCAGAGTAAAACTGTCAAGCCGCCAGTCGGCCGCATCCTGACGATTGACGAGTTTTCTGTTCACTGCTGTAAGGCGAATCGGAACCCTTAATCTTTCCGTCAAGTCCCGGAGTTCATCACACAGCTCTTTAAAAGCCCAATCTATCCGATAATCATCCAAGGTTATCCCGTGCAGAGTGGTCAACCCTTGAGTAAAGAAAAAAAATCTGGCAATACAGGTTCGGTGATTACCTTCATCGCCAATATAAACGTCACCGCCGTCAATGGACCGGTAGTGCATGTATGGCTCTTTGCCCCCCGTCTCCAGATAATATCCGGGATTGTCCTGAAACAGCGGCAGATTGGCCATCATGCGCCGACCGTTCATTAAAAGGTCAAACCAGCTCTTACCCGCATAGTCGGGGAGCTGCGTCCCTACAACCCGAAAGACGTTGACGGACGCACTGCCGTGCCGTTGTTCCTCGATGATATACGGTTCAAATTCCCGGAATTCTTTCTCCGGCCACGGCTTAAGGATAGTCTCGGCAAACGGTGGTGGGGCTTGCAGGTCGAAGTATTTCAGCCTTTCAGGCTCGCTCATTGATTTCGTTCCTCTTTCCTTCAATTCCCAACCGTCCTGAGCTTATGTCCTTTTTTCAGGATGGCCGTTGGGTCCAGGGGCGACCCTTTTTGAAAATCATACATTAAAAAATTGTCTGCCCGGGTATTCCCCTGCAGGAAACGAATGGCCCGGTAGAGTTTACGCTCCAACTCGGTCAGAGCAATAACGCCGGTGGCCACTGTCATGTACCTGTCCTGCCCTTTTTTGATGAGGAGTAGGGTAGGAGTGACCGTAATATTAAACCGGGCTGCGGCATTAACATTCCTGCTGATATCCACGGTCTTGATCGACCAACCATATTTATCCCTGAAATAAGCCAGTATCCCGGCCTGTTTCTCACAAAATCCGCATCCGGGTTGTACGAAAAATATCAGGGCATGATCAGATCCTGCCCGGTTGATGGTCTGTGATATTTCAGACATCTGCATCTGCACCCTTGCTGTAACTCCAGGTCCGGCAGTTGGATACACCTGGTTCACACTGAAAAGATCAGCGTGTTTCTGCGTGACATACATGGTGGCATTGGTGTAGGCCAGGGCCTTACGCCGGGCAATATCCTGCATGGTCAGATAGTCCGTGATGTTTTGCTCGGTCGGGGCCTGAACGGCCTTTTTCTGCAGAACATTCAACAATGCCTGGAAATCGTCCGGATACATATTCCACAGCTCGTCAATGGTATAGTTCTCCAGAGACGGCAATTTCCGGGGCATTTTTATTTTTTGCTTCTTTCCGTCCTTTTTTTGCTTGTCCTGTTCGGGGAGCGGATCTTCGTACCAGAACCAGCCGTGTTTTGTATCCTGATAAAACTTGACACCAATACCGCCGTCTCCCGACACCGGATCAGCAGTTCCATTTGCTGCGCCTGCCACTACTGGTAGGCAGAGCAGACAGAACAGGGGTAATGACAAAAAAATCAAAATGCCCTTACCAGAGCGGTAGAGCTTTATAGAGGAATTCATCTGCATGGACAAACCCGAAGTATCTGGAATCAAAACTGCGGGGATTTGTCCCCACCATGAAGTAACTGTTATCCGGCACCGGCCCGATATATTTGAATTGTGGAAGATCACGTCCTTTGCCGTCCTTTTCCAGGGCTTTGCCGAGAAAATGTTGGCCGCAATACCATTGCCGATCCGCATCCCTTGTTAAAATCTCATCAGGAGAACAGCCCACCTCTTTTATTAAACGATCATTTTTTTCGTTCAGTCCTTTGCGGATAAAATCTGTTTTGTGCCTGAACACCAGATAATCCCCATTCTTGATTTTTGTTGTGCGCACCGGAGTCAGGAAAAAAATCCTGTGGTTAAGGGATGGGCTGGTTGAAACAATGATCCGTTCCGGCAGCCATGCTCCAACCAGTAAAGCTGCCAGTACAACAATAGCCAGGGCCTTTTCCCGCTTATTCAGCTTACGAAACAATCTTTTTTTATTTGATGCTGATTTCGTCTCCATTTTTCAGTACGACCTCCTTGAGTAAAATAATGGTATTGGGGGTGTCGGCCGCTTTCTTCACGGCTTGATCGATCTTATCCAGGTTGATTCGCAACTGATTTTTATTGATTTCTCCAGCCACAAGTAACGCCTTCTGGGTTCTGATATACCCTTTCAGGTCAATGACCTTTATCTTTTGGGCAAACATTTTGTCGTACCCGGCCACAACACCGGCAGCCATGATCAGGGCAATGATAATGACCTCAAGATAGCCCGGACCCGTAGACTTTTTTGTCTCTGCCTCCTTTTTTTGCAGCTTTTCCGGTTCACTCATTTCGACCTCTCCTGTATTTTGGCAATCAGGCTCTCCAGGCTTTTTTGTTTTGCGTCCCGGTTCACTCGCTCCAGGAGATAATCAAGTCCGGCATCACCCTGAATTAAAAAGACCCTACCTCCATTATCATAGATCAGCGCCGGTACCCGCTCGATCCCGTACCGTGTAAACAGAGGCGGCTGGAATAAAATATCCGTCTTAAACCGCGCACATATTTTTTGGTTTCGGAAATCATCATGACAACCCATGTCTTCTTTCAATATTTTGCTGAAATATTTGGTGTTGGCTTTCTTGTCACTCACGCCATTGACCATGCCCCGCATAACCGGGATGAGATTCGGATCTTCAACCCGTGCAACATCGACCAGATAATTATGGATGGTTTCATCCGGTATGGAACTGGAGAGGAACAAATACACTTTTTCAGCATCACTGAGACTGGAGACCGGTTCTTCCGCCCCCTGCTTCTCGCCCTCCTTTTTCCAGGACGAAGAGGAGGCCGTGCATTCTCCGACTTCTTTTTTCAGCCGCTGTGTTTCACGCTGAACCTTGCTCTGAAATTCAACGGAGTGAAAAACTTTGGCCGTTTCTTCCGCCGCCTTCAGCCCTTCCTCTGCATGTTTATTCACCGGCAGAGTTATTTTCTTGGCCTCTGCCCTGCCCTTTTCCAAAGCAGAGTTCACACTACGGCTCAATGCAGGATCGGTATCTTCTTTGCCTTGGGCGTGACCAAGTGTCGGAGAACAGGAAAGATAAATGAGAAAAAAGTAAGAAATTATTCGCAGCATGTGCAGCACAATTGTTTCCTATAGACAATCCAGAGAAATTCATCGTTTGACCCCTTCGCTCCCTCGTAGGGAGTATTGAGGCCGGAATCATAAAATTTGGCAGCCTTGCCCACGGGATAGGCCGGAGAGCGGTCTGCCGGTCTGACAACGTGCATCTTGTAATGACTTTTGGTCCACACCGGCGTATAATTACAACCGCAAGGGTTATCGGCAGGATCACAGATCAGAAACAGCCGGCACAGCTTGTAGATCAGCCTGGAAGCCGCCAGGTTGTTTGCTTGAACAATGTTGTCATTATCGGAGTGACCGTTCATGGGATACGCCATGCCGCTGCTGCCGATACACTGAGGCATGAAGTCAAGCGTATAACCAAGATTGACCGCTGCAGCATCAGCCATGCATGTCAAAACCGCAGCCTTGTTGGCGTAGGCTGCAGCTTCGGGCGTAATAATGATGGACGTTTCATCGTCTTGCCACATGGAGTCGTTTTCCGTCATCCACATGCCGTAATCCTTGTGTTTGCAAGGTCCATACGACATAGGGTACATCCAGGCGTGTGCCTGGGAAAAAGTGGATTCATCGGTGACATTTGCAGCGTCGGCGCTATTATTCTTGCCGCCGAGTTCATCTATACTCGCCTCACCTATATAGTCGCCCTGATACGGTGAGTAATATGCTTCGGAAATTGTATCTTCTGCAAGAAAGGCTTCCCAATACTCCCACACTTCCCCT
>DRLX01000334.1 GCA_011322715.1 Desulfobulbaceae bacterium | reverse complement strand
TCCGTTCGTCATTGCAAGCCCGGCCCGTGAAAACTCCAGCCGACTTTACATTTATTCTGAAAAAAAACCAGCCGGTGACCCTGCGGCTGAAAGGGTGCTGGAAATCCTCCTGTTCCATCCCGGAACTTGATCATATTCTGCAACAGATCCCTGATGATACTCCGGCCCTCCGTATTACGGGTGACCACTCCCTTGCTTGGGATTCAATTTTAGCCGTCTTCCTCAAGAGACTGCTTACCTATTGTCAAAATAAATCCATTGCGACCGACCTCTCCGATCTGCCTTCCGGGGTACGCACCCTTCTCGGCCTTGCCCAAAAATCTTCCAACAGGCCGCCGAAAGCAACCGGTAGGCCGGGGTTTGTCTATCGTCTTGGCAAGGTAACGCAAAAAATCTTTGGTCATGGGAAAGAACTTGTCTCATTTACCGGCGAGATTGTTCTTGCTCTTGTGCTTCTTGTCCGGGGAAAGACCTATTTTCGTTTCCGGGATTTTTTTTATTTCCTCCAGAACTGCGGTGCCGACGCCCTGCCCATTGTCTCTCTGATCTCAATTCTGGTGGGCGTGATCCTTGCCTTTGTCGGTGCCGTCCAGCTCAGGATGTTCGGCGCACAAATCTATGTGGCAAACCTGGTGGCCCTGTCCATGGTCTTGGAAATGGGCGCCATGATGAGCGCGGTCATCATGGCGGGCAGGACTGGTGCCTCCTTTGCCGCCCAACTCGGCACCATGCAGGTCAATGAAGAGATAGACGCCCTGCGTACCCTGGGGATCTCCCCTGTCTCATACCTCGTCCTGCCCAGGATGCTCGCCCTTATCTGTATGATGCCGCTGCTCTGTATCTATGCGGACCTGCTCGGGATTGCCGGCGGCACCATTATCGGCATAGGTATGTTGGATTTTTCTTTTTATGAGTATATAGTACAGACCAAAAGCGCAATCCATCTTGATCAGATTTCTCAGGGATTGATTAAATCTGCGGTTTACGGTGTGCTGATCAGTTTTTCCGGCTGCTACCAGGGAATGAATTCCGGTCGCAGCGCCTCGGCGGTTGGAGAGGCAACCACATCCGCCGTTGTGCTGTCCATCGTTCTGATCGTGGTCTCCGATGCGATTATGACCGTTATTTTCAGCCTGTAAAGACACATGAACACGCAGAATGTCCTTTCGGTGATAGACGTCACCTCTGCTTATGGCGATTTTGTTCTCCTGGAACATATTACCTTTTCCATCAAGCGAGGTGATATTTTCATCATAATGGGGGGGTCCGGCTGCGGAAAATCAACCATGCTCAGGCATTTGATCGGCCTGAAACGACCAGCAAAGGGCCGGGTACTGTATGGCGACAAAGATTTCTGGGCTGGGGGAGAGGAAGACAGGCAGCAGATCATGCGCCGGGCCGGAGTCCTGTACCAGAGCGGCGCTCTCTGGAGTTCCATGACCCTGGCTGAAAACGTTGCCCTGCCCCTGCAGCGATATACCGACCTGCGACCCACCGTTGTCAGTGAGCTGGTCGAATTTAAGCTCTCCCTGGTTGGCCTGGACGGGTTCGGCGACTTTTACCCGGCCGAGCTTTCAGGCGGCATGCGTAAAAGAGCCGCCCTTGCCAGGGCCATTGCCCTTGACCCGGAGTTTTTATTTTTCGATGAACCGTCCGCCGGGCTGGATCCGGTTTCTTCCAGACGACTGGATGAACTCATTCTGGAACTTCGTGACAGTCTCGGCGCAACTGTTATAATAGTTACCCATGAACTGGCGTCGATTTATTCCATTGCCACCAACGCGGTCTTTCTGGACAGAGAAGCAAAAACCATGCTTGCAACGGGTAACCCAAAAACAATGGTCCGGGAGTCAACCAATCCCGTGGTCAGAGATTTCCTGACCCGAGGGACCGGAAAACCTCCGGAATGGATGTATGAGTAAACAGGGCAATCCAACACTCATCGGCAGTTTTGTCATCGGTGCCATTGCTATCACCGTCTTTACCCTGCTCACCGTGGGCAATTTGACCTTTAATGAAAAAACCTACCGGTGCGTCCTCTATTTCCAGGGTTCCCTGCATGGGTTGAATATCGGCGCTCCTGTAACCTATCGCGGGGTGACCATAGGCAAGGTCGGGAAAATAGCGATTGATTTCAACCAGCAGAAAAATCAATATACCATCCCTGTCTATATTGATATTCAGGAACAGACCTCCACCGGCACCACCCACTACCAAGAGGCCGGCTTCGACACCCCGGAAGAGTTTTTTAAAAATCTTATTCAGCGGGGATTACGGGCAAAGCTGAAGATGAGCTCCATTGTTACAGGCAAACTCTATATTGAACTCGCCTTTGCCCCTCAAACTACGGCCAGATTCTATGGAGACCGGAAGACGAAATATATAGAAATCCCCACCCTGCCCTCAGGCCTGGAACAGTTTACCCAGACCCTGGAGAGCCTGCCGCTTCGGGACATGATCGATAAGACGGTCTCGGCCCTGGACAGTATTAATCATATTTTATCTTCAAAGGAGCTGAAAAAAACTATTCCCCTGTTTAATACCACCCTTACCCGTGTGGATAATCTTGCGGCAGGCCTTGAAAAGCAGGTGCCCGGACTGGCGCATGATCTGAGCAAAACTCTTGCTGATATTTCCGAGCTTACCGCCTCTACTCAGAGAGTGATAGAAAAAACCGGCGACAATGTTTCTCCACTTCTGGCGCAATTGCAGACCAGCTTTGTCAAAATGAACGACACCCTGGATAAATTATTAGCTGTTGCCGACAACCTTGCCCAACTCACGGACAGTGGTTCGCCCCTGCAATATGAACTCCAGGCAACTCTGCAGGATATCGCAAAAACCGCCCGTTCCGTCTCTCAACTCTCCGATTATCTGCAGCGGCATCCTAATGCCCTGCTTACCGGCAGAAAGGAAACCAGGCAATGAAATATTTTGTTCAACCGAGAGCCTTTACCAACGCTGTGATCGTCCTGTGTATTGGTCTGCTGCTCCCATTGCTCTCCGGTTGCATGGGAAACGGACCGGCCATCCATGAATACGCCCTCTATTCCATCCCGGAACATGGTTCTATCGAGCAAACGACTGTTCTTAAACATTCGATTATGCTGATGCCGGTTAAACTGCCCTCGATAAATACCAATCCTGCTTTGCTGCTTCGTCCCTCTCTGCCCGCATTACACCCTTCAGCAACCCATCTCTGGGCCGGTTCTCTGCAGGACCAGCTCACCAGGGTCCTGGCGGAAGATATTCGACGCCGAAATGTCATACAAACCGTTCTCACCTTTCCAGGCCCCCGTTTTGCCAAACCGGACATGCTGCTTGAAGTAAAGCTGACACGTTTTGACGGCGATTTGAATACAGGATTTACCTGTACGGGCATCTGGACACTGAGTGATAATCAACAAAAACATGTTCTGACACACCAGGCTTTTTCCGCAACCGTGCCGGTGACCACGGGCGATTATACCGGCTATGTTGCAGCTGCCTCGTCAGCGATAGCCATGTTGAGTGAAAAAATCGGTGCATACATGGTAACTCCAGCTCCCAAGCAGCCTTGAAGAAACACATATTTTTTCAAAGCGCCATTCATGATGAACTCGCAAAAAGTCCAGACAATGCTTAAAGATGGCTGAGTAAAAACACAGATATACAGGTAAGCGGAGCGTAGCGGAGACTCCGAGG
>DRLX01000333.1 GCA_011322715.1 Desulfobulbaceae bacterium | reverse complement strand
TTCCGATCTCACCTTTCCTTTAAAGAATTTTTCCCCATCTTCCTGCTTAATCATTGTTTGTAAAGCAATACGTTTTCGTTGATCATTTTCCCCGATGGATCACGTTCCGTCTCTTTTACGAGTTTACATTTCTTTACAATCTTTTGACATCCTCATGACAACTTCTTTGGCCGATTGTTTTATAAGTTAAACAACACGAGAGAAGATATCTCTATTTCCCGGGGATGTCTTCGATAAATATCGTTTATTCAGCAGGTTGTTATGTGCGGCAACCCATTATAACGGAATGGAAGTCATTCCAAAATTCTATTAGAGAGGATAGTAACAATGAGAAACAAAATTTTATGTTCAGTTGGTGGAAAGCAGAAGCGGGCAGTGTTGTTTTTTGTCTGTGCAACCCTGTTCTTGACCCCTGTCCTGTCCTTTGCCGGTCAGGTTGAGGGTGTGGTCAGGGGGCTGAACTGTGCGATTAAAGGAATCAGTTGTCCGATAGATAAACAGGATCCGGTGATAGCTACAGAGCGGACATTCGTCATTGTTACCGCTCCCGGGGCCTATTACCTTGTTCCGAACCTGGATCGGGCTGTTCTGGCAAGACATTATGATGAAAATGTCAGGCTTAACGGCAAGGTGAATCAAAAATATAAAACTATCACCGCAGATACTCTTCAGGTGAAGCGGCAAGGGAAGTGGGTTACGACATATTCCCAGGCGATGGTAGATCAGTGGGAGGCGGACAATAATAGTGACAGTTGATAGGCATAATGAATGAACTGAAATTACACTCGACAACCCCTGGTGGTAAGCCGGGGTTGTCGTTTCCCTTCAGCCCGGTAATAAGTATTTTGGGAGCTGATTTGTCCAAGAACGTGGAGGCGTAAAAATTATGAAGGCATTAACTGGAATCCTATTGCTGTTATTTCTTAGTATGGCCGCTTATGGCTTTGCCGCTGGTACTCAACCTGGCCGATCAAATGGTATTGCCTATCCTGAAGGTTGGCAACATTGGGCGGTAATCGGAGTTTCTCATCGTACCGACAACAAAACGCTGCGTGTTATTGTGGGAAATACCACTGCCGTTACTGCGGCCCGTTCCGGAAAAATAACCCCCTGGCCCGATGGTTCTATTATAGGAAAGGTCGTGTGGAAGGATACACAGTTGCAAGACTGGGATGAGGCAACGACACCAGGCAAGTTTGTTCATGCTGAGTTTATGTTTAAAGATTCAGCCAAATATACAAAAAGCCATGGTTGGGGATGGGCACGTTGGATTGGTCTGGATAAAAAACCTTTTGTAAAGGGGATGAATGGTTGCATCTCCTGTCATATGCCGGTGGAAAATCAGGATCTCGTTTTTACGCATCCTGCAGCTTTTCCCCGGTAATTTGCTGAAATATTGAGTGGTTTTCTCCTGTCGGCAAAGTGCATTGTTTAACAGAAACGTGACATAAGATATGAAGAAATATTTGCAAATCATCATTGCCGTTTTTTTGCTGGTAAGCGCTTGTTATTTTTTTCCGGAAACTGATCGTAAGATTTTGGCAGGCCAGACATCTTCGGGATCAGTAATGCTTGAAAAAGCGATTTTTGCCGGAGGATGTTTCTGGTGCGTTGAATCTGATTTTGAAAAACATCGAGGGGTTATTGATGTTATTTCAGGATATGCCGGTGGCGTTGGGAAAAATCCGACCTATGCTACCTATGCAAAGCACGGATATTTTGAAGCGGTTGAGATAACCTTTGATTCTTCCGTGACAAGCTACCAGGAACTTCTGGATTATTTTTGGCGCCATATTGATCCAACCGATACCGGTGGACAATTTGTTGATCGTGGACCGGCCTATAGAACGGCCATCGTCTATTTTGATCAAAGGCAGAAAGACTTGGCTGAACTGTCAAAGATTAAGATGGAAAAATCCGGATTTTTTGTCAAACCACTGGTAACGGAAATCGTGCCCTTTACCACCTTTTATCCTGCAGAGGAATACCATCAGGACTATGCTGAAAAGCATCCTTTAAAATATAGATATTATCGATTCAGATCCGGTCGTGATCAATTTCTTTCCCGCATATGGCGGAAGAACTCGGGGAATATTTCCCCAGTCAGGTCCTTTGTGGAAAAAAAGACCCCCAAAGAAAACGATATCACAAGAAGACTGACGCCCCTCCAGTACAGGGTTACTCAAAAGAATGCCACCGAACCACCTTTTGACAACCCGTACTGGAATAATACCCGTGCTGGTATTTATGTTGATATTGTCAGTGGCGAGCCACTGTTTAGTTCATTGGATAAATACAAATCCGGAACGGGTTGGCCCAGTTTTACCAGACCGTTGGTTCCCGTCAATATTGTCGAACAAAAGGAAAGTACCTTCTGGTCTGTTCGGACGGAAGTGCATAGTAAACAGGCGGGTTCTCATCTTGGTCATGTGTTTACCGATGGACCTGCGCCAACAGGATTACGGTACTGTATTAATTCGGCCGCGCTGCGATTTGTTGCCGCTACGGATTTGCAGAAAGATGGATATGCTGAGTTTTCCTCCCTGTTTAATCGTTGAATATCGGGGTTGATGTGCAGTGAAAATAACGAAGGGCCGGGAACAGAAGGGGACTTTTTTTGCAGTGTACTTTTCCGGTCGGAAGGTTTATCCCTTAGAGATGGTAAGAAATTTTCAGGAGGAGTATGGCTGAGATTCAATCAATTTGTTGTCAAAGTTCATGAAAAAAAACCAGCTCTTTTTTTCGTTTATTTTGATTTTTCTTTGCGTGTGTGCGTTTGCCGGTATGGGGTATTACTATCTTACCTATCGTAATGCCATTATGCAGGATGCCGTTGAAAAAAGCGGAACGATATCAGTCTGGATGTTCAGAGAAAAGCTGGAAAAATATTTTTTATCCAAAGAAAATAAAATGCTGCTTGATATAGCATTTACAAGATCGAAGAATATGTCAAATGAAGATCTTGTGGCTCTACGAAAGCGCCATCCTCTTATCAAGAGGATATTTCTTTTTAACACAACGAACTTCCCAGAAACAAAGAATAATTCTCCGGAAAGCATAGAAGACTGGCTTGCCGAAAAAGTAAAATTAGCCATTTCACGGCATTCCGCTGAGCCTTTTGCGCCACGTCATTTTTCCGGCCGTTATAAAAAACAATCTGTTCAGGCCGGATTTCTTCCGCTTCCACATGCCTCCGCTGGGGGAAAAACTGAATATCTCATATTCACCTTTGCCCAGGACTACATTCGAAACAAGGTGTTTCCCGAACAAGTTCGGCTTTTCGATGGTATTTTGCCGGGGGTGAAGATTGTGGAAAAATCCATAAGGCTGGATCCGGATGCAACATCTAAAGATATGATGTTTGTCGAAGCGCCCTTTCATGAAATTTTTCCCTTCTGGAAGATAATCGCCACGGTGGATCTTTCCGGTACAAAGAAACGGGCTCGAATGGAGTTTATCGTCTATTCAGGTATAATTTTTTTTGTTTTCCTTCTTATCGTTTTAAGTATCTATTTTATCTGGCAGCAGATGCAACAGGAACGAAAACTCTCCCAGTTGAAATCGCAGATAATTTTTCACGGTTCACATGAACTGAAAACCCCTCTTTCTCTAATTCGTATGTATGCGGAAACGTTAATGCTGGGCCGTATAAAACATCCATCTAAAATGCAGGAGTATTGCCGAATTATTTTAAGTGAATGCGATAGGTTGCATCTTCTCATTAATAATACTCTGGAATTTTCAAACATTGAAAAAGAAATAAAAGAGTATGATTTCACCAAGGGGAATATCGTCGAAACATTACAGCAAATAATGGCATCCTATAATTATTATCTCAAACAAAAGGGATTCACGCTGCATACGGATATTGACCCTGATATTCCATCTTTTCTTTTTGACAGGGTGGCCATGACGCAAGTCATCGTCAATCTTCTGGATAATGCCATAAAGTTCAGTCCCGAAAAAAAGAAAATTCATCTGGCATTGCGGGGGGATGCCGGAAGATTGCTTTTAGAGGTTACCGACCATGGTATAGGAATGAAGCCGGAAGCAATACAATATATTTTTCTGCCGTATTATCGTCTGTCTAAACGCTTTCGAGGCTCCGGGATTGGCCTTTCATTGGTGAAACATGCCGTTGAAGCTCATAACGGAACGAT
>DRLX01000332.1 GCA_011322715.1 Desulfobulbaceae bacterium | reverse complement strand
TTTTCGCGTGTTGACACATTCCCTTCAAGTTTGCCCTCAAGCTCCGCTTCTATCTCTTCCACCGTGGGAAGACTGCCTTTGAACTCCTCGGGCAGGGACTTTACGATTTTGGTCTCCCAATCAGCCACACCAATCGGCTTGCGCAGGTCACGCAGGGCATATTCAACTACAATGCGATCCTTGCCCTTGCAGAGCAAAAGGCCGATGGTCGGCTTGTCATCGGGGTGGCGCAGGAGGTCGTCCACGGCGGAGAGATACATGTTGAGCCGGCCCACAAAGGACGGATCGAACGGTACAGCCTTGAGCTCCACAACAACAAAACATCGGAGTTTCAGATGATAAAAGAGCATGTCGATGTAGTAATCTGCGCTGGCGAATTCGAGATGGACCTGGCGGCCAACAAAGGCAAAATTCGAGGAGGAAGCGCTGGATATGGTCTATGAGTGCCTGTTCGATCTCTCGCTCACGCCTTGTATCAGCCGTGCCTAAAAAATCAAAAAAGTATGGATCCTTGAATATCTGTGCGGCCATATCCGAAACGGCAGGCGGTAATACATCTTGAAAGTTTGTAACAGCTTTACCCTGCCGCTCGTAGAGTCGGCGCTCAATCTGAAGCACCAATACATTTCGGCTCCAGCCTTCTTCGTGCGCCATGCGGGCATACCAGAGGCGGGCCTCGGGGCTGGTGACTTTATCCAGCAGGACGCAATTGTGGAACCATGGAATTTGTGCAGCAACCTGCTGCACAACTTGCTGGTCGGGCCAGGCGGCGGCAAAAGTACGCATGTATTTGAGGTTGCGAGGCGAAAGCCCTTTCATATCAGGGAATTCCCGGCGCAGGTCTACCGAGAGCCGGTCTATCACTTTGGCGCCCCAACCTTCCCTTTCCTGCCGTTTAAGGATGGCCCGGCCGATATCCCAGTAGAGAAGAACCATGGCGGCATTGGCCGCCATGGCAACCCTGAGGCGTTCCTTTGAGATACGCTCCTTGATGTCTTGTATAAGCTCGCCATAATTAGCCGGCATCTCAGATGTCGGGGGCGCGGCTGGAAAACTCGCATCCTGTCGGGAACGGCCAAGAGTACGGCGGTCATTTTTCTTGCTCTTGACCACGTCTTCGCTTTGCTTTTCCTGGCGTGTATTGTTCTTTTTCATTGTGTCTCAATCTCTTTCAACAGTTTGGTAGTGTCAAAAATCTTTCGCACATTTATGTGGCGACCTCAAACTGATAGCTCCCTGTTTAAGCTGCCAAGTTCCTGTCTTCCTCTTCAAGTCGGTCCATTTCAAGGTACTGTCTCATTCCCCACTTCGTTCCTGCTATATGTCTTAACCGTGCTGCCACAAGCATCAATACCTCTCCTCCTCAGCTCCATTTCAGTAGTATTCCATCCAAATACACATAGGGGTGTTCTCCCTCTATCGACCTCTGTCTCCATTCCTCTATCCGCTTGTAGATCTTCTGATTCAGCTCCGATTGTGCGAAATTTATTGTACGTTGTCTCTGACTGTCAACGCTATTCGTGACTACCTCACGTTTTTTTACTCCTCAAATTACCACTTTTTCCAGTCGCTCTTTGCGCCTTTCCCAGTCCGGCAGAATCCGCCCTAAAAGCCGGTAAAAATTTCTATCGTGGTTCGGATAGATCAGGTGACACAGTTCATGTACAATCACGTAATCGATGCAGTGGATGGGAGCCTTGACGAGTTCAGAATTCAACATTATGACGCCTTTACCTGAACAACTGCCCCACCGTTTCTTCATACGGCGGCAGCGCACTTCCGGTTCGGGTGCCCCCTTCTTCACAAAGGCTGGCAGGTACTCTGCAAGCCGTCTCGCAAGCAAGTTGCGGGCATGTGCCGAGTACCAGTCGAGCATGAGTGCCCTGACTTTTTCTCTTTTGTCTGGATCAGGCACTTCCACCTCAAAAAACCGGCCGCGTAACCGTACGCGGGTCATATCGCTAGACCGTATTCTCAAACGATACTGCCGGCCTAAATAATAATGAGTTTCACCGGAAACAAATTTGCGTTCCGGTGGGAGCGGTTGAAACCGTTCAAAATAATCAAGTTGCCGGGCTATCCACGCTGCCCGTTTTTCCAATCGCTCACGAATAACTTTCAACTCATATCCGGCAGGTGCCTTTGCCGTGATCCGGAGGTCTGGATGGACCGTAATGGAAAGGCGCTTTCGCTCGTTCCAGACGATCTTAACCGAAAACCGCCTGCGTCCGAAATTCATCTCTACTTTTTCATTTTTCACTGTCCACTTCACTATGGCCTCCTCACCCTCGCGATATCCAGACACTGCTCCATGATCGCATCCATGTCCTCGAACGTAATTTCAACACCGGTCTGCTCCTTGAAGTCAAAAAGGAGGTCTTCGATTTCGTTCCTCATACGATTTTGCGTGTCCATGTCACTGGTCCAGTTGACAATACGGTTTCGTTCTATGACTTCATCTATGGCCAGTGCAACCTCTGCAAGACGGTCCTCGAACTCACCATCTCCTTTACCAGACCGGGCAAGTGTTTCCCTGATAGAACCAAAATAGGCCTTGGCAACGTCGTGATTTTGAAGTCTACCCGGAATGCGGTCCCCCGTACGGTTGAGCACTGCGTTCATTATTTCCGTCACCCTCATGAGGTACTCGTTTGCCTTAATCCGTTCTTCCCTGAAAGCCGCAATAGTCTCCTTGAGCAACTCGGAGAACCGTTTGTAAAAAGCCGGATCTTCCTGCATGCGGTCATGGATTGTCCGGGCAGTGCGATGAGCGATGGTGTCGGCCTTGGCTGCAGCATTCGGAAGTTTTTCCACTTCCCTGGCAAAGGCATCCTTGTCAAAGATATTGACCAGCGGGGTGATTCTCTCTACCTCTCCGGTCCCGACATGGGTGTCTAAAAGCTTCTGAATCTTCGGTTCATATTCGCCGAAATCCACGACTTCCGAGTACCGCCGCCTCACTGCAGCCCTGAGCTTGGAGAAAAATTTCAGATCCGTCCGGTAACGGTTGATCCTGGAAGGCTTGGTTTCCTCCAGAAACTTGACGCTCCCGAGAGCTATACCGAGAGTTCTGGAAAAAGCCGACAAACGTTCATAAAACTTTGAGCGCAGCTCTTTATCCGCAAGCAAGCGTTCATACTCTTCCTCATCCTGCCTGTTCCTGACTTCTTTGAATGTATCCCACAGGAGCGAGTGCTTCTGGGGGAGTGTTGCTGTCTCCACGCTCACATCAGTAAGAATGTCCTTGATGTCCTGGGCATCAAACTCGGGCAAAGCGCTGTAAAGGTCGAGTGCGTGATCGAGGTTTTCCAGAACTCCACGATAATCCAGAATATACCCGAACTCCTTGCCATCGTACAGCCGGTTGACCCTGGCTATGGCCTGAAGCAGGGTATGATCCTTTAGTTTACGGGTCAGGTAAAGAATGGTATTACGGGGAGCATCAAATCCAACCAGGAGCTTGTCCACCACAATGATAATTTCTGGATGTTCTGCATTTTTGAACGCATTGATGACCTGCTTGTTGTACTCCTTTTCACTGCCGAACTTCTGCATGGTGGCTTTCCAGAACCGTTGCACTGCCAGTTTGTTTTCTTCATAAATATCCTCTTCACCTTCCCGTTCATCAGGTCCCGAAATCAGTACTTCACTGGAAACCATGCCGAATTCATCGAGATACTTTTTGTAGAGCAATGCTGTGGCCTTGTCCTGTGCCACCAGCTGGCCCTTGAAACCCGTTCCCTGCCAGTTATCACGAAAGTGAACACTTATATCCCAGGCTATGGCCATCACCTTCTGTTCAGCCTTGTTCAACTGGTCAGTGGTGGAAAACTTCCTTTTCAGGTCTGCAGCCTGTTCCCTGCTCAAGTTGGCCGTAATCCGCTCGAACCATGAATCAATACCCTCGGAATCCACATGTTGCTCAACATGCCTCCCCTCGTATAAAAGAGGTACAACCGCCTTGTCTTCCACCGCCCGGTCAATGGTGTAAGTATCAATCAGGCCTCCGAACTTCTCGACCGTGTTTTTATCCTTCTTCATTACCGGAGTACCGGTGAATCCGATGTAACAGGCATTGGGCAGCACACGGCGCATCTTGGCATGTCTCGGGCCGTACTGTCCGCGATGTCCCTCATCCACCAGGACAAAAATATTGGGATCATCATTTCTCACGGCATGTCTGCCGACAGCCGCCTCAAACTTGTCAATGATCGTGGTAACAATGCGCTGTTTGTTGTCTTTAAGCATCTCCGACAAGTGCTTGCCGGTTCTGGCCTGTTCCACTTCTTTGCCGCAATGGTGGAAGGTCCTGTATATCTGGTCGTCGAGGTCAATCCTGTCAGTCACCAGAACAATCTTGTAGTCGGGAATATCATGAGACAGGGCAATGGACTTGGCAAGCATTACCATTGTCAGCGACTTGCCGCTACCCTGGGTATGCCAGACCACGCCGCCGCGCCGTCTTCCCTCACGGTCACGAAGCCGGATGCGCTCCATGGTCTTTTTCACACAGAAATACTGCTGATACCGAGCTATCTTTTTGACGCCGGCATCAAACAGAATAAACCTATATGTCAGCTCAAGGAGCCTTTCGGGACGGCAAAGCGCATAAATGGCCCTGTCCTGCACTGTTACCTTCCTTGCAAAGGTGCCATATCCTGCAGGCTTTTCCCGGACAAGCCACTGATTTTGCACAAAGAGCCTGTCAACCTGTTCCTCTGTCAGGGAGACATTCACAAGGCGTTGCACCTCGTCCTCAATACCCTGTGCATCTTCCTTCCAGACAGACCAGAACTTTGCAGGCGTTCCCGTGGTTGCGTACTTGGCCTGATTCTTGGACAGAGCCATCAGGATCTGCGAATATATGAACAGTTTTGGGATTTCGTCATCCTTCTGGTTGCGTATATGCTGGGAGATGGCCTCTTCTATGGGATCCTTGATATGCGGCGACTTGCATTCGATCACGCAAAGCGGAATGCCGTTTACAAAGAGGACGATATCCGGCCTGCGGGTCTGGTGACTGCCGGTCCGCTCGACAGCAAACTCTTCCGTGACATGAAAGACGTTGTTCTCTGGATGTTCCCAGTCGATATAGTGAAGCGTAAAACTCTTGACATCGCCATCTACAGACTGTTGAAGACTCTTGCCAAGTGTCAAGAGTTCGTAGATTTTCTCATTTGTCCTTACGAGGCCATCAAAGGGCACCTCTTTGAGGGCCTGTACTGCACTCAGGATGTTTCCCTCTGTAAATGGTACCTCCCTGCCCTTGAATCTGACCCGGTTGTGCTCCCTCAGCCAGGGAACGAGAACCCCCTCCAGGAGCACGTTGGACAGTCTGCCTCCCCGTAGCTCCAGGGCCTCATCGGGCGTCAAGTATTGCCATCCAAGATTCTGAAGCAGATGCAGCGCAGGAAGCTTGGAAGTGGCATCTTCGTTTATGGAAGGGCCCTGATTCATAACACTCGCTTTATCAAGCCTTCTTTTCCTTGTATTTATTTTTTCTTCGAGCAGTCCTCACCCGGTACAGCCGTTCAGTGAATCCTCCCTCGTTTTCAAAGTCCTCGGCCTGTCTTGCAATCTGACGGTCAAAAAGATAGCAGCAGAGATTCAGCAGGGAGAGTGCTGCATTGGCTACAAGCACCGAAGCATCCACAGACACGCACGGACTTCCACCAGCTGACACGGACAGGTTTCTCCGGTCTGAGCTTGTCTGTGTGTCTGTGTTGATCCGTGCCGCTGTCCATGCCTGTCCGTGCTTCATCATGTTCAGCTCTTCCTCAACCCATGCCCGCACATCGTCCAGAGTGGCACACCGTTTTGCCTTGAAACGTTGCAGTGTCGGATGCTCAGGCTCAAACTGCGGCAGCCCTCTTTGCCTGAGAAAATCCTCATAGTCCAGTCTGAGTTCTTCCAGACTGGCACGGGCCACATTCGTAAGTTTCAACTCCGTCTTTTTTGATGTGCCTGAGGCAATGCTGCCTTCAGCGATGTTCTGTACGCCGCTCCTTGCAGCCTGAACCATCTGGTCATGCGTCCGGCTGCGCCTGTCGATGTAACGGTCGCAGAATCGAACGGTAACATCATAAACAAGCTGCGCAATCTGAAAACTCTTCAGCCTGCGGTATCCGCCGTGTTTCGGGATGAGTGATTCCTGATTATTCATTTTTCTGCTTCGTTCTTTCACAAATTCAACCCCTTGTCTCAATATATTTGCCGACTATCGATAATTAATTCCAAAAGTGATATTTTTCTTGAAAATCGTTCGTTGCAGACCTTTCTTATTTTCTTAATTGACATTACATGATCCTTCTGTTCTTCTAAGGTAGAATTCACTGCCCAACGGCTTTGAACCAATCGAGGTTTCAGCTTGCTGAACCAGCGTAGCGAATCAGCGGCCTTCTTTATTGAGTATTTCAAGGCATTTCTCCTTCGACCATATATTTTCTGCAATAATCAAAATTCTCGTTCTTCACTGATTTCTTCATACTCAATCTGAGAAGTCAACTCATCAATGTACTCTTCTATCCACTCAATGACATACGGTGATGTCTCTCCGGTGAGCCATGATCGTGCCTGATCACGTTTTTTTCTATAGTGCTCACTCGCTGGACCTGACCAACCATCGCTATTGAAATTTCCAGACAGGGCCGACTTGACACGTTCCAGGTACCCAAAACGATGTAACAGTTCTCTCGTTATCCGACCATCACTGTCTTTATCAAGGGTTTTGGGCGCTACGCGTGCAATAGTTGGAGCTCTATTTTCTATATCTTCGTCCACCCACGCCAGCACCTCATCCATTGGGAAGTAGGTTAACGGTCGAATTCCTGGCCCATCTTCAAAATTTCGTTCTTCTTCAAGCCAGTGCAGCACTCCATGCGCCAAATCTGTGTCCAGATTACCAAGTAAATTCTGCACGATTACCCATGTTTCAGGGGGCTTTTTCTTTGCTATTTTTTCAGCAATAGAATGAAATGCACTCATGGATTTAAGAGTCATGAAGCGCCAGTTTTCCAGGTGGATCATTATCAGCTTGAATAGTTCGAGATCTCGTTCTGGATATGCATCTAAAAATTTGTTTGCAAGCTTAGCCCAATAATATCCCTGCATCGTATCAAAACGATCGGTAAAGAATTCATCTCTAGTTAATAACATAAAAATGAGGTCCTTTGGCATTTTTCTGCCAATATCTTTATTGCAATAATACGCTTCAGCTATCTCGAGAGACACTAAGAGAGCCTCTGCATTATTTTTTTCAAGCAGCACTGAGAGAACTCTCTCAATCAGTCCTTGATCAAGCTGTTTCGTCTCATGCGAAAAATGGATAATGGCGAAATCTTTAGCAGTTAGAATACCTTTTGCATATGCATGGAGCATCTGTTCAAGTACATTGTTATTTACTCCTGTTCTCCAGATCAGTTGTCCGGCAATTTCCTTAAAGTCAATGTCGAATAAGAGTTCTATGATAAGCTTTTCCCATTCTTCTTCGGCTGTTTCTCTAAGGGCACGTAAATATCCACCAATAAACTGTGTATTGCCATTACCACCTGCAGAACGTTGCGAATCCAGAATATGGCTTAACAGTTTCTTATCCTCATCTCTGCATCCAATTTCATAACCAAACTGATAAAGTTTGTGTCCTTCAGAATGTGTCAGTTTCTTGATAAGAGGTAAAAATTCTGAACACTCATTAACCGCACGCTCTGCAAGGTCTGCAACACGCTTTTCTAAGGATTCCTCTTCAGGGATGTCTTCATCTCTTTCTTCCGACCATGTACTGTTTAGCACATATCTATTTACTTGTTGCTCAAGATTAGTGCCAGCTATTTTCTCATCCAGTAGGTTTATTCTTTCCAGAATTTCTGATGACAGATTGTTAGATCGGAAACGCCGAGTATCAACTATAAACCTTACTACCTCCCGCAACTCAGTCGCAGAATCGTCTATAAGTTCCTCGATGGTCCTTAATACTTCTGATGCTATCGATTCAATGTGAACTAAACCATGTGCAGCGTTAATCAATACGCTATTTGCCGCTTTTCGTTCCTCATCTGGCCAATCACGGCTTACCTCTAAAAGAAGATTCCATACTGCCCGGCATGCATCAAAGATTTCACCATATGTTTTGGGCATCCATAGTTTAGCAACCGGCCTCAGGCCCTGATACTCCGCACCAATGATCCTAAACCCACCACGTGTGGACAGAGCGATCTCACAAGCCTTTAATCCGAGAGTCCTTTCGTCGATATCCTCAGAGGTTAATGCCTCTTTCAATACCGGCAGCCTCTGAGCTGGTGTGGCTTCTGTCGGTGCAGCAGGCCCATATGCCAGACTAAACAGTCCGGAAAATGTACCGCTTGCATTATTCGAATAATTTGAAGTTTCTGTTGTGCCCATTTTGAGTAACATGCGCGCAGCACCCCTAAATGTATCTTTCCATACGGCGATTTTCTCAAGAGCCCATACGATATTCTGTCGTCCGGTATTCCAGCTATGCAAGCGCTCCTTGGACCAAGAGCTGTATGTCCGTTCAATACAACGCAATGTCGCTCTTGGATTAGCTTCGGCTAAGACGGAAAGAAAACCGGTCCCAAGCTTTGAAACAGCAAATTCCTCATCATCATACGGGCCACCTGAAACAAGAACACTTTCTATCACCTTCTGTGCAAGTGAATTTTCATGTGCATATATAAACATCCTTGTAAACCATCCCAGAAGCCCTTTGGGCAGATTCCCAATGAAAGATTGGAAATCAAAGCCTCTACCGTAGTGTTTCCAATAGTCAAGCCAGAGGTAAGTGTGTAACGCCTTAGGCACTATAAACAATGTTGTTTTGCCCTGTAAAGTTCTTCGCTCTCTAAGTTGCTGAATAATTGATTGAAATTTACCCCATGTTATATTTGGGTCTACCTGCATTACAAGATCTGCTATGAATTGAGCTTCATCAGTGACGGGAGGTTCGAATCCAAACTTTTGAAATAGAGCAATATGACGGAGGACAGTCAAGCGCTGCTGACTTATTTCACTACCAGCATCCTCATAACCCGCAACGAATCGTTCCCAGAGGGGCACAGTAGCGGGTGGTTTGAATATATCATCGGGATTTCTTTTGAGATTTTGACCAACGGCATGTGCTACGCGGGGAGACCCACTACACCATGCCGCCCAGCGCTTCGCTTCCTCCTGGGTGTCAATGTAAGAGTTAATTATTGAGGCAATTTGGTCATCAGCCAAAGATGGGCAATGCAATACGCGCATCGCCTCATCTGAGCTTCTCTCGGGGCCATGATCAATGGTAATGAGTTGGCATTTAGAGCGATACGCTTTCAGGACATTCCATATAGATGCTCTTTCTTTATCTGGACACTCATCAATAACCAGAATCACATGATATTCGATATCCGTACGAAGCAGTTCACTAAAAAGTCGACTTTTCTGAAAATCCTCTGCATGTGGTATGTAGATTACACTTGGAGCAAGATCATCGATAGACAATGCCTCCAGTACCAACCGAGATTTTCCAATCCCTGGCTCTCCTATAATCCTCAAATGGTCATTAGTGGTTCTAAGCGCTTTCCGGATATTACTGATCCATTCCTTTTGTGCCTCACCAAGCTTTAAGGGAGGCGTCATGTCGTCGTTACTTGCCCAACCTGACAGTGTCTGAAATTGATATTCAGATTTACCTAATATCTTTAAGACAACTGAAGGAAACTCTGAAATAAGCCCAACAAGATGGGTCTGCCCCCAAATTTCGACATGAGGCTTTTCGAATCCACATTGCTCAAAGCAACTTATTAATTCTTCTTTCGCTTTGCTTACTTGAGAAGCAGTGGGGTCGCTTCCGAAACATACAATTACGTATCTATTACCTTGATCGAGACATCGTCTAACCTCATCATCAAGATTATCGACGCTGACTTCTGCTGTTGTTGATCCGAAGAGTTCTTTACGTAGCTGGCTTGGTTGCCAAGGTTTGAATGTTGTTCCTGTTTTCAGTTGATAGCTTGTCCCGGCACTGACTAATAGTTCTGCAGGAAGGTCAAGGATATCATCATCGATTTTTGCGTCAATCCCGCCATCGCTTACTGTAATTCGGCTGGTTATGTGTACCTTAGTGATTGGCACGCCATATTTTCTGGCATGGCACCATAGCAAGTCACGGAATATCTCAACAGATTGCTCTGCGTCGAGATTTCCTAACTGAACAGGTGAAAGATCAAATAATGAACTCATTAAGAATCTCTCTCCTTTGCTTTCACCCTTATTTCTCCTGTCAATAACTTCTGCATCAGCCCTTTTTTCTGCTCCTTCAGTTTTTCCTGTTTCTTCTTCAATAATTCAATCTCCCTGTCGCAGGTGGAGAGTACAGCGGCAATGCGGGTTTGTTCCTCAATTTTTGGGAGCCATAACCTCACACATTTGACTGACGATGTTGTAAGCCCGAACCGGGTGGCACCATTAGCCAATCGCGAAAATTGATTAGCAACTCGTTCATGTTTAATTTGTTTCGCAAGAAATATCGGATTGATTTTTTCAAGATTTGGCTTGATCAAGGCCAAGTGATACCCGCATACAACATTGTCCAATTTTTCCGCTACAACAGATGGAACTCCAATATCGTCTGGCGTTTCAGAATCCTTGGTGATCATGATATCGCCAACCTCTAATGTATATTTCTCAATTTCAGCATCTGTAGCGGTTGCCCACATGAAATCCATGTCAGCAGTAATATAGTTGTTATTATAAACATCCATGTAGTTGCACAAGCGAACTCTTTTTTGCCCCGGACGAGATTTCTTATCCACTCCGCTAAACGAAATTGCCGCGATGTCTTTAAGCTGTAATTCCCGCCATCCTACAGGCAGTTCATCTTTTCTCTGAACTGGCTTACCAAACTCCGGAAATCTCATCCGGCCAGTGAGAAGTTGCTGCATCAGTCCTTTTTTCAACCGCTCTTTGGCATCGATGAGCTTGCCCACCTGCTCAATGGCCCGGTCCCAGGCAGAGAGGATTTCAGCTATTTTTTTCTGTTCGGGGAGAGGGGGGAGGGTAGCTGGGAGTCTGTGCAACCTACTTCCCTTTATACCTTTAACTGTACTACCAGTTGCATCTAAATTTAACAGTCTCTGAAAAACAGGGGAAAGTAAATAATATTTGAAAAAATTATTGCTCAGAATGCCATCTTTTGCACGATATTTTATTATACGCTGAGCAAGGGCTACTCTTTCTTTGTCTATTTGAGCAACATTGCCTAAAGGGGCTTCAGTGGTAATAAGCACATCACCGATATTCGGCTTTCCTCTTGCCATAACCTTTTCATATAACTCTTCGGGAATAAACTCTTTTGAAATTTCATAGTCAATATATCCCTCTTGAATGTTCTTAGCGGTAATTAAAAATATCCCTTTATCACTTTTTGCAGGTGTTTTTCCTCGATAATCAACGTATTGAGTAACATCAAGTATCTTTCTACACTCCCACTCCTCTGGTATCCACCCGACTTTGGTTTTCTTATACCCCGGCCGTCCTTCATTGCGGGCTTTCTTTTTTGCTTTTAACTTTTCACTGTTCATTTCTATTTCCCGGTCTGTTTTCGTTACGCTTGGTCATGCGCATTTTTCCCGCCTGGCTCTTCCCCGTGCCATCTCATCAAGTTCTTTTTTAGAGCTTTTGGGAGCAGATTCCAGTCAAAGTTTTTCAATTCACTTTCTTTCAGACTGTAGAAAACATTGGTAGCATCATGAAGAAATCGTTCTTGGGACTGCTGCTTCAATAATTCAAGCATGGATGGGCCGTGACATTTCCGCAGAATCTTCCCTGAACCACAGGGGCAAGCGTGATGTCCCCGATATGTCCCGTCAGCCATGATTTTCAGCAATGCCATCAATATGAGAACATCCTCTGTGTTAAACAGTTCTTGATAATATTCCCGGATGCCCTGAGCTCCATGTGAAAGTTCACCGAAAGGCATTTCGCCATATTTTTCGAAATATGCATAACCATAAAGGTACTCGACAACCTGTGTGTCGACGAAAGTGATGAGACGAGGATCGGCCTTGAAACGTCTCCATACTTCAACCGGGGCGCCAAGACATAGAGTCCGGTCTGTATATTGATGGAAGTCAGCCGGAATTCGACTGCCAGTCTCCTGAACAGTGGGCGGTGAGTTTGGGTAATCTTTGGGCAGCCGTATCAGTATTGAGAATTTATCCGTGATCGTCTTGTCTTGATATGTAGCAGAGAAAGCAAGAATCCCGCGAATCACCCATTGGCCGGGGGCGTCTTGACACAATCTCAATCCAGAATATTTCTCCGACAATTCTGCAAATTGCCGTTGAATCAGTGCTTCACTATTACTCATTCATGCCCCCATGGCTTGTTACCGGGCTTGGTTATTCTGATGCTTGGCGCTACCAAGGCGACGGCTCTTGCTGAACCGGAATGATCGGGAAATACCTTCGACGCCACCTCATTGACGAGCCGGTCTCCAAAGCGAGGTTTGAGTCCCTCGATCATATCGCGGAGGTTTCCAGCACGAAGCGCGGTCCCCAAATCGGCCCGTACCTGTTGGATCCAGCGCCGGAACTCAATTTCCAGCTCTGGATTTTTCTTCCATTTGTCGGCGAAGTTCTCAAGCGGATTGACCGGGTTTGCAACGAGAGCATTGCCCTGTTCATCCCGTTCAATCAGACCAGGCATCTTGTTGACGATGGTCTGTAGTGCCTCCAAAAGATCGGCCTCATTGTTGTAAGCACGGGCGGCAAGCGTAGTGATGATAATGGAGATCGGTTTGTCATCCTGATCATCGGCGAACATGATATCCCGGTGTCGCTTGAGAATCTGGATGGACTGTTGCAGCGGCGTCTTGACCTTGTACTCGGGAACATCCTCGAGACTTGCCCGAAGCGACTCGGCTATCATCATGCGTTTTGCGTTGAATTGAATGCTCATGCGCTCTTTGAACCATTCGGCGTAACCAGCAGGATTGCTCCGCTGCCAACTGAACAGTTCTCTATCAGTTATGAGAATCGCGCTTTGGGCCAGGTTTGTACCGATCTCACTGGCAATCCCGTTGATCTCTTCATCTGGAATTGCTGGGAGAATGTCCATGTGGAAACGTGACGAGTCGGCATATTGCAGCGTCCAACAGCGTTTGCCCTCTTTGAACATCTTGCGGTATCGTTCGTTTTCCTTCAGGCGGTCCCCGACCATATCCTTAAGTTGCTTCTGGGTGACGTTTTCTTTTCTTAGAGCCTTCAGTTCACAAACGAGGTCGATGTCATATTCGTCCTTATCGTTTATAGGTTTGATCATCGTGCCCAGACGAAATGAACCTTGTGGATAGATTTGGGGATCATACTCAGCTATGGGCGAATCATCCTTGTTCAGCCAGTCCCCGACTGCCTCGTAGTGTTTTATGGCCGCTTCGTACTGCGTATCGGAGATATCCAACGACTCTGCCAGTCCCCGAAGCAACTGTTGTCTTTCTGGTACCATGTCTCAGTCCTCCCGATTGTTTTTCTCTGGAAACACAAGAGCTTTCATGAAGCCACCAAGCTTTCGGTTCTGGTCGTATATGCAAAATGGCAAGTCCGCCTTTGGCATCCAGACACGTCCGATCTCAACAGCGACGGAGACGGGAACGGCAGGAAACACGTGAAGAAGGGCATCTTGGCCGTGACGTGCTTTTATTCGGTCCATGAGGAGCCGGAACTGTTGCCGGAACAATCGCAGTTGATCCCGGCTTCTCAGGAAATCGTTATTGGGTATAGGAATAGTCATCCTCCAAATGGAAAGATTCTCTTGCGGTAGAAGGGCAGTGATCCTGGAATTGTCGATAGTGGCGCTCAAGGAAAGATTCAGAGCTACGGTTGTATGTGTTTCAGCCGGTTCTTCGATCCGAAATTCGAAATCATCTGGGCTTTCCTGCCATTTCCAATCGGGCGGCTCGCGATGAAGTTGGTAGACTTCCGCTGCCGGAATGTCGGAAAGAAGTCGGCCCAGATATATGAGCAGAGGCTGAGGTGCAAGAGCAAAAATAGAAAGATGTTCAACTTCACCTGAGATCAACCTTGGCCTTAGGAATTTGTCCAGATTGGATTGGAGATTCTTTCGTTCAATTGTCCAGTAATCGTCGGTATGATCCTCATAAGTACTGTTACTCAGGCTGATCTCAATTGCTCTGGGTTCTGCTGGATATCGATTAGGAATCATCGCCTGCGCTGCTCTTTTCCAACTAAGCGGAGCGTTCTGGCCGCCTATATTTGCGCCATAAAGCAGGATGTGGCTCTTCTTATCTTCTTGCAGAGAGGTCAGAAGCTCAATACGCGCCTCATGCTGTTGCTTCATGCGTCTGAGTCGTTCTACAGGATGTTTCTTCTCTTCCTCGTGATCAATCAGACGATGATGTTTGTCGCAAAGCAGCATGAGATTATTTATATCGGTTGCCAATTCGGGAGAGAGTTCCGGGTCATACCTGTGTGTCTTTGGATTTACATCCCTGATGTGCGCGATATAAGCCCCGTTCATTTCAGACATAGTCAAATCATCACGCCAAAGGGGTTCATTACAACCTTCGTATTGACACCGTCCACCGGCAACTACCCATAAACGTGTTCTTGTTTTTTCTGGTATGGCAGGCCGTTTGCTCACAACCCCAGCTCCTCCAGATACTCGTTCAGCTCTTTTTGTGTCTTTGCCAGTTCCGCCTCTATTTCCTGAATCTCTTTCTGCACCTCTGCGATATCGATGTCCTCTTCTTCTTCAAAGGTGTCAACATAGCGGGGAATGTTCAGATTGAACTCCGCCTCCTGAATCTCTTCCAGCGTGGCAAGATGCGAGTATTTATCAACTTCCGCAAAGTCCCGGAACGTTGAGACGATCTTTTCGATATCCTCATCTCGTAAACGGTTCTGTTTTTTGCCGTCTTCATATTCCCGGCTTGCGTCAATAAAGAGGACATGCCTGTCCCGCTTGCTTCTTGGCGCTTTCCACGGCTTACGTCCCTTGTTGAAAATAAGGATAGCAGCGGGGATGCCTGTGCCGTAGAAGAGTTGAGCAGGAAGGCCGATTACCGCCTCAAGGATGTTTTCCTCGATCAGTTTTCTGCGTATGATTCCTTCTGCACCTCCGCGAAACAGTACCCCATGAGGGACAATGACTCCCACTTTTCCTTCTCCCTCAAGCGCTATTTCGACCATGTGACTGATAAAGGCGTAATCACCCCGGCTCTTCGGGGGAATGCCCCGCCAGAAGCGGTTGAACCTGTCATGGCTCGCGTTTTCATGACCCCATTTATCCAGGGAGAACGGAGGATTGGCAACCACGATATTGAACCGCATCAGTTCGTCGTTCTCGATCAACTTGGGGGTGTTGAGGGTGTCGCACCATTCGATGCGGGCGGAATCCATCCCGTGCAGGAACATGTTCATACGGCAGAGGGACCAGGTGGAGCCGTTGGATTCCTGTCCGAACAGGGCAAAATTCCTGTCGCCGACTTCCTGGCCGACCTTTATAAGCAGAGAACCTGATCCGCAGGCGGGGTCACAGATGCGGTCACCCGGCTTGGGGGCAAGTAACTTGGCCAGAAGAGTGGATACCTCGGGCGGGGTGTAGAACTCACCGGCCTTCTTGCCGGCACCGGCGGCAAAACGGGCAATCAGGTATTCATAAACATCTCCTATTACGTCACGATTGCCGATGCGTGAAGGACGCAAATCAAGACGCTCGTCTGCAAAATCCTCAAGCAGATTTTTCAGCCGGCGGTTTCTCTCTTTGGTCTGCCCGAGGGCAGGTTCACTGTTGAAATCGATATTACGGAACACATTTTCGAGTTTGGATTTGTTTGCATCTTCTATCTTTTCAAGGGCAATGTTGATGATTTCTCCGATATTGGGCGCATCACGCCTGCTGTAGAGGTAGTCAAAGTCCGATTCCGGAGGCACTACAAAGCGCTCCCGTGCCAGAGCCCTCTCCACCCTGACCTTATCACCTTTATATTTTTTCTCGTACTCCTCCCTTTTGTCCTTCCACAGGTCACTCATGTACTTGATGAACAGCATCGTAAGTATATAATTCTTGTATTCATAAGGATCAATCGCCCCCCTGAAGGTGTCACACGCCCTCCAGATGACATCAAATATCTCTTTACCGGAATTCTCTTTGCCCATCACTTTCTCCTTTTCATATACCTCTTATGTCTGACTTATTATTGCCATCCATCACGGCCTTCATGCATACGGCGTTTGCAAGCTGTGAACGCAGCAAAGACAGCCTCTCGGCGAGAATCCGTTCATTCCTTAGAAGTGCGTTGATTCTGGTTATCTTTTCCTGTATATCCAGGGAAGGAACCTCGACCTCAAGATCGCCAAGCGTCTTCTTTGAAACAAAGGATATGCCGCTGCCTACAGCCTGGGCACTGAAGTAAGCCTGAGCCCTGGGCTGGTTCAGCCACCAGTCAAGATACGCCGGAAGCAGGCGTTTGTCTCTGATACGCAGAATGTAGAAAGAGCCTGCAGCAAGGGTGTTTTCCAGATCGTCTTCGATTAGGCAGGCAAAATGCGTTGTGCCGCGGGCCTGAAAGAGGACATCTCCTCTGTGTACGGAATAAATTTCAGGGTTCCGATCCGGGGAAAAGTGCGTCAGATTCTCGGGCTGCAATCTGTGAAAGGAATCAAAATCCTTGCTCTGGATGAGGCGGTGAGTGCCTCGTGACCCTTCCTTGATCCCGGCCCTGGCCTGGTATCCAACCTGGATAGCGGCCACCGTGCTCAAAGCAACTCTTCTCACACTTAGTTTTAAGTCAGTAAGCATTATACTGACACAATAACATGGATTTGCGGCAGTTGTCAAGAACAAAGAAGTAGAATTGCTACCGACTTATTCCCCCCGCCCCACCCTGATTCCACATGCGGTCCTTTCAGGTAGCTGCCAATGTATCCGGGCATTCAGGGCCTCCTCGCCGACGTAAACCCATGCGACCGTGAAAGGACCTCGCCTGATACTTACCGGAAACAGAACTCTTCTTTAGAAACACCTGCCTTCAGGGCTGAACCCCTCCAGCCGGTCAGTGGCGGGAAGGCGGATTGACGGGTCGTCAAAGGCCCCCAACGGGTTTCGGACCGTGTCTCATTTGAGTCCGCAGGACCGGAGGGTAAACAGAGAAGCAAGGCTGAGAAAGAAGGGAAGTTTACCGGGATTTTCACGTTGCAGGGGTGACAAAAGACCCGATGATCAGCCATGGACACCATTCGGCCTT
>DRLX01000331.1 GCA_011322715.1 Desulfobulbaceae bacterium | reverse complement strand
GGTGTGAATTTTTTGTATTTTTTGAAAAAAACAGGGCCCGGGAAATAAGAGCCTTGGAAAAAATGACCCTGTCCTGCTTGTCTTTTTATTCCAACTTCTTTGTCGTGGAAAAGGTTGCATGTCCCCAACCGGCACCCTGTTTCACACCTTGAATTTGATATAAAATCAAGTGCCTTACGGGGGGAATTATTCTTTCCCGTGATCTTGAAACTTTTGGTATGGCCAAAAAATATGCAGAACTCTATCCTGCTGTTTGCAGACCAAAAAAAATATTTCACCAGAATTTCCCGAATTCTTGGAAACTATTCCATTTTTTTCTGCAAAACCCTGGTTGACGGTATTCAGCTTTGCAGCAAGCATGCTGTTACCCTGGTGATAATTGATCAAACCCTGGAAGCGGGAGATGGCTGCACTCTTTTTCATGAATTAACCAAGACGTGTCCCATGCTTTCCGGATTGCTTATAAGCAAAACCGAGGATGGTAAGATGCTTCGTCGGGCTATGGATTGCGGTATCAGTGGCCTGGTTGAATTACCATTAAATTCCGACCAGTTGCAGTATCAGGTCTCGCGTACCATGAAGGAATCCATGCTCCGGCGGGAAAACACCCGTTTTCATACCCTGCTGCCTCTGTATGGTCTTGGTGAGCAATTTCTCTCCTCAACCGGCGAGGATGAAGTGCTCGCCATCCTTCTTGATCAGGTGGTTGCACAGACAGGAGTGGATCATGTGTCGGTTATGCTGTTTGATGAGGTGGAGAACTGTCTTCGAATTGCGGCGGCCCGCGGCATGGATGGGCAACTTGCCCGCTCTATCCGTCTTAAGCCCGGGGACCAGATAGCAGGCTGGGTCTTTCAGCAGGGCAAACCGGTTATCTTGAACCGCGATTCTCAGGAAACATCCATTTTTGCTCCACTATTGAAACGAAAGGAGATCAGTTCGGCCATTTCATTTCCCCTGATTGTACGCGAAACTATTCTCGGGGTTCTGAATATCAGCAGGATGGAGAAGGATGTTTTTTTTTCCGAGTCCGACAATGAAATGCTGGGTATTATCTGCGGTCAGGCCGCCCTGGCACTGGAAAATGTTCGTTTGTTGGAAGGGGCAAAGAAAACAACCCGGATGAGGACCTTGTTTGAACAATATGTATCGCCGGAAGTCGCCGAGATCCTCCTTGCCAACAACGAGAATATCATGGGACTTGGCGAGATCAGAGACGTCACGGTCCTCTTTGCAGATATTCGTAATTTCACAAGTCTTGTTCAGCATATGCAACTTTCTGATTTACGAGTGTTTCTCAATGAATTTTTTCGACTTTTTACCGATGCCATCTTTCAGCATCGGGGGATGGTTGACAAATTTATGGGTGATGCCGTTCTGGCCGTTTTCGGTGCTCCGGTTGAGCTGGAAAATGCGGAGCTTGCCGCAGTTCGGACGGCGGTTTGTTTGCGTGATCGATTTGAAAAACTACGCGATCGTTGGGCTGGATACCTGGAAAAATTTCAATCAGTGGATATAGGTATAGCCGTAACCAGCGGCCGGATGTACATTGGCAACGTCGGGTCAAGTCGACGGCTTGATTATACGGTGATCGGCACACCCGTCAATATTGCGCAACGCCTTGCTGCTGAATCTTCCGGACGTCGTATCTATGTGACCGCACCGGTAAGAGCGGCTATCGAGGATGAGATTGAGGTACGGGAAGTCGGCCGGCTCCCCCTGCGGGGAGTGGAATGGAAGGTGCTGGTTTTCAGCGTATAGTTGGTGTGTTTTTAACCCACATATTTCACAAAAGTCGTCGCGAAAGGACTGAAAATGCCGTGAATGCAGATGGCGAACGAAGTGAGACCTTCGAGGAACAGCGTAAAAAGGACCGCAGATATATTGAAATATTTCGAAGAATACTTTTTACGCTGTAACGCAGTAGGCATGGTGTTTTCAGGCCTTGCAGCAGATCGCTTGTGAAATATGAAGGTTAAGCACTATCGGAAAGGGTATGGGATGACCACCAGTCGCCCCGTTTTTTTTGTTGAAGTTGCATCGCCTTTCTCAGGTGTTTCATTTGTTCTCCCCCCGGATTGGAGAGAAATTCGATTCCCATCTTGAATGCTCGAATCTGATCGCGGCGAAACAGATCAAGCCAGACGGGATGGGCGGTGATGGAAAAAGGAATATTTTCCGGTGGCACATTAATGGTGAGCTGCAGCACTCGGGAGTCTTTTTCACGGGTTGAGTGAAAGACATGATAAGAATCTTGCATCACCTGCGTCATTAGCAGGCAGGCACCGTGTTCGGAGATATCAATGATACGACCGGAAAACGGCCCTGCAAGACGTCGACCGGTCGCTTCGCTTTTTGCATTGACTAGAATAGGAAGATAATCGGTTATGCGTTTTGATCGTCTCAACTCGGTGATCATTGGTCATCCAGGTGAAAGAAACAGAGTGAATCCATTTTCTTTTAGCATATTTCAACTATTTCATAAATAAAAAAGAACGATCCCGCCCTGTGATACGCCTTGTTTCGTGTACCGGAGCGCAGGATAGAGAGATTGACGGGAGTTATCATGGAATTGAAAAATAAGCGGCTGTTTCGCCGGCAATGTTTCAGTGACGGTAAGTGGATTTCTTCGAAATCCGGTGATGTTCTTGATGTGTATAATCCTGCGACCGGAGAACGTATAGGTGGCGTACCCTCCCTTGGGGCAGAGGAAACGGCTGCGGCGATTACCGCTGCCGATAATGCCTGGGTCGGCTGGCGCACAATGACGGCCCATGAACGGTCCCAAATCATCCGGCGCTGGTATGATCTCATCGTTCGGCATCAGGATGATCTGGCAGTGATTATGACGGCGGAGCAGGGGAAGCCGCTGGCCGAATCAAGGGGTGAGGTCCTGTACGGGGCCGCCTTTGTTGAGTGGTTTGCCGAGGAGGCCAAGCGGGTGTACGGCGACACCATTCCCATGGCCCAGCCCGGCAAACGTATTGTGGTTATTAAACAGCCTGTCGGCGTCTGTGCGGCCATTACCCCATGGAATTTTCCCTCGGCGATGATTACCCGTAAAGCAGCTCCGGCCCTGGCCGCCGGATGTCCGGTGGTCATTAAGCCTGCGGCCCAGACGCCGTTTTCCGCTCTGGCTCTTGCCGAGCTGGCGGCGGAGGCCGGTATCCCGCCCGGAGTGTTTAATGTTTTGACAGGCCCGGCAGCCGAGATAGGCGGAGAGTTAACGGCAAATCCCACTGTCAGGAAACTCAGTTTTCCCGGTTCCACGGCGGTCGGAAAGATGCTGATGCGCCAGTGTGCCGATACGGTGAAAAAGATTTCCCTGGAACTGGGCGGGCATGCGCCGTTTCTTGTCTTTGGTGACGCTGATCTCGATGCCGCGGTTGAAGGGGCCCTTGCATCCAAGTACAGAAATGCCGGTCAGACATGTGTCTGTGCCAACAGATTCCTTGTGGAACGCAGGGTTTATGATGCCTTTGCTGAAAAGCTGATAGCAAAGGTGCAAAGTCAACTCAAAGTGGGTAACGGCTTTGATGATACCGTCAATCAGGGGCCGCTTATTGATCTTGGTGCGGTCATCAAGGTTGAAGAACAGATCAAAGATGCCCTTGATAAGGGCGCGCGTCTTGGCTGCGGCGGCCGGCGGATTGGAGATACCGGCTTTTTCTTTGAGCCCACCATCCTGCTTGATGTGACTCCCGATATGCGGATCGCCCAAGAAGAAACATTTGGCCCTGTGGCCCCGCTTTTTTCTTTTGACAACGAAGAAGAGGCTGTCCGGTTGGCCAATGATACCCCCTACGGACTGGCCTCCTATTTCTACAGTCGTGACATTGGACGGGTCTGGCGGGTGGCCGAGCAGCTTGAATACGGGATGGTTGGGATCAATACCGGCATAATGTCGACCGAATCCGCGCCCTTTGGCGGGGTGAAGGAATCGGGGATCGGACGGGAAGGATCAAAGTATGGAATAGATGAGTACCTGGAAATGAAATATCTCTGCCTTGGCGGACTGGGTATGCCTGTTTCAGGGCAATAGCGGCTCGAGATCCCGGCTGTCCACATAGGCGTAGGCGGAGTGTTTGTGGATTGATTCAAAACTTTCCACGCCGATGGAGAACCAACCGATATCGGGATGGGCCAATGCCTTTTGTGCCGCCATTCGGACCACATCTTCGACAAACATGGGATTGTTGTAGGCTGCCTCGGTGACATATTTTTCATCGGGCCGCTTGAGAAGGGAAAACAGGCGACAGGAACCACAGCTCTCAACCAGCTCGATCAGATCTTCCAGCCAGATAAATTTATTGTTTTTCGGTTCCACTCTCAGGCATACCTCGGCCCGCTGATTATGGGCGCCTGCTGCACTGATTTCTTTGGAGCAGGGACAAAGGGTGGTCACCGGCACTTCAACACCGAGCAGGAGTTGCTGTTTTCCGGCGGTTGAACCCTGGAAAGAGCATTGGTATTCCATCAGGCTGGCAGTGCCGGT
>DRLX01000330.1 GCA_011322715.1 Desulfobulbaceae bacterium | reverse complement strand
TGAATCGCTTTCCACATATATTACTCCTACGGATCCTAACAATTTCACCATAAGTATTGTTGGTACAGTTGAGCATTCTCAGCAAGGGCAAGCTTCCTCATTTGACGGTGGGATTGCCCCTGTCCCTGAACCGGCCACCATGCTCCTCTTTGGCACCGGTCTTGCCGGTCTTGCCGGTGTGGTCCGCAGGAAAAAGAAATAATTCAGGCTGATAAAATCTGATACTGCTGGAAGGCTTTTTCTTCCAGCATGAAAAAACCGTTCTGCTACCCGGCAGAGCGGTTTTTTGTTTCTCTTTCTTGCCTTTTTTCGTACTATTCCCCTTGCTGCTTTTTAGACACGACTACCCCTGAAAATTCTTACATCTTGCGCTTCAAGCAATATGCTCAAACTTATCTTCTCGCCCCGCATGCTGGTTTCCTTTCTCATGGGATTTTCCTGCGGGGTGCCGCTTCTGCTTACCCTGTCCGTTCTCCAGGCCTGGATGAAAGAAGCAGGTGTTGACCTGGGAACAATCGGCCTCTTTTCTCTGGTCGGGCTGCCGTACACTCTTAAGTTTCTCTGGTCGCCGATTCTGGACCGTTTTTCCCTGCCGCTTTTCGGCCGCAGGCGCGGCTGGCTACTGCTGTTTCAAATCCTGCTCATGCTGGCCATTGCCGGGCTTGGCCTCACCAATCCGGCTGAAAATCCCTGGCTGGTCGCCGGCGCCGCATTCCTGGTCACCTTTTTTTCCGCCTCCCAGGACATCGTGGTCGACGCCTTTCGTCGCGAAGATCTCTCTGATAATGAACTGGGTCTTGGCTCTTCCCTCTATGTCAACGGGTATCGGGTTGGTATGCTGCTGGCAGGCAGTGGCGGACTGATTCTGGCCGATCATTTCAGTTTTGGCCAGGTCTATCTGATGATGGCGGCAAGCCTGCTTGTTGGTATTGCCACAACCCTCCTCTGCCGGGAACCCGAGGTGGCCGAAGGTACGCCCAAGACATTTCGCGAGGCGGTCATTCAACCCTTTGTCGAATATTTCAGCCGTGACGGTGCTCTGTTCATCCTGCTTTTTATCCTGTTCTACAAGGTTGGTGATCAGATGGCCACTACCATGACCACGCCGTTTTATCTTGATCTTGGTTTTACCAAGACCCAGATCGGTGCCATTGCCAAACTGTTCGGTTTCTGGGCGACCATCGGCGGCGGTCTTTCAGGCGGTATCCTGATGCTGCGCCTGGGGATATTTCGTTCCCTGTTGATCTTTGGTGTTTTTCAGGCCCTCTCAACGTTGAGTTTTTCAATTCTTGCCGTTGTCGGTTACAACCTGCCCGGACTTGCCATTGCCATCGGTCTGGAAAATTTTACCGGCGGTATGGGCACGGCCGCCTATGTGGCCTATATGGCCTCAATCACCAACAAAAAATTCACCGCCACCCAGTATGCGCTGCTTTCCAGCCTCATGGGTATTCCCAGGGTGCTGGCATCCGCTCCCACCGGCTTTATGGCCGAGCATATGGGCTGGCCCTGGTTTTTTCTCTCCTGCTCCCTGATTGCGCTTCCCGGCTTGCTCCTCCTGCGATGGGTGCCGGGATTTCGCCGCAATGGTACGTCCTGAATTCAGCGATTTTCCGGTAGGTAATATCGTCCAGGTTTTTCTTTTCTTGTTGCTCCCTATTGTATATGTTACCGTTTACGAGATGTGAATCGATGGAGGTCGTTTGTGCCAACTGTAACTATTTTACCTAAATATCAGGTGGTTATCTCGAAGATAATCCGGGAATCATTGCGCTTGCGTCCCGGCCGGAAAATTCAGGTTCTGGAATATGGAGACAGGATTGAACTTGTTCAGGAACGTTCTCTCAAGGAGATGCGGGGTTTTCTGCACGGGATTGATACAACTGTGGAGCGCGAAGGTGACAGAGTATGAATCTCGTGGATTCCTGTGGCTGGTTGGAATACCGGCTGCCGATGGCAGGTGCCGTTATTTATGCAACTTGCCTGCGATACCATGCAGTTCTCTGGACCCAGGACAGCCATTTTGCAGCCCTTGATCACGTCCAATTTATAGAAAAAAGGTAACTGTTCAGGAGCATCCCATCTTCGCTCATTTCGGCCTTCTCGAATAGCACAAGTATGCTTCAAAGACCTAAATAAGCAAATATGGGCCACTCCTGAGCAGTTACATTCCAAAATAGATGTAAGGTTTTTATCTCTATCTGAATAGTTACGAAAAAAGGTAAACACTCACAGGCAGCCATCTTCGTTCGCTCGGTTCTCCTGACATGGTGGACTATAGATTTTCCGACCTGCTTGAACGAAACTAAAGCACCTGTGAGCAGTTGTGGTTCCATTGTAATTTCATGCGGATTCATACCTTGCATGGAATTATGTAAAAAGCTGAATATAGATCCATGCCGATTAAAATATACAACACCCTGTCGCGAAAAAAAGAGCTGCTGCAGCCCCTGGAAGACAATCACGTCAAGCTCTATGTCTGCGGCATCACCTCATATGATTACTGCCATATAGGCCATGCCCGGTCAGCGCTTGTTTTTGATATGGTGGTGCGTTATCTGCGCTCCCAGGGCTATACGGTGACCTTTGTCCGTAATTTTACCGATGTCGATGACAAAATCATTGCCAGAGCACAAGAGCAGGGTGTGCAACCGGCGGCGCTGGCGCAGCGTTTTATTGATGAATTTTACATTGATATGGATGAACTCGGTGTGCTGCGCCCCGATATCGAACCAAGGGCAACGGAGCATATTGCCGAGATGATAGCCCTTATTCAGGAGTTGATCGATCAGGGGCTTGCTTATGCCTCGGGTGGAGATGTCTATTACCGGGTCGGACATTTTTCGCGATACGGAGTCCTGTCCGGCCGCAGCCTAGAAGATATGCAGGCCGGCGCCAGAATAGAGGTCAATGCGCAGAAAGAACATCCCATGGATTTTGCCCTGTGGAAAAAGGCAAAACCTGGTGAGCCGAAGTGGGCAAGCCCTTGGGGAGAAGGGCGACCCGGTTGGCATATTGAATGCTCGGCCATGAGCCGGAAATATCTCGGCGAGACCTTTGATATCCATGGCGGCGGCAAGGATCTCATTTTTCCGCACCATGAAAACGAGATTGCCCAGAGTTGTGGAGCCTCGGGCAAATCGTTTGCCAATATCTGGATGCACCACGGCTTTGTAACCATCAAGGACGAGAAGATGTCCAAGTCGCTGGGTAATTTTCTCACCATTCGCGACGTTTTGCGTCAATATCCGGCTGAGGTGCTGCGGTTGTTTATCTTTTCCACCCAGTACCGGAATCCGCTTGATTTTACCGAGGATGCCCTGCGTGATGCCCGGACGGGCCTGGATCGTATCTATGAATGTCTGGCCATGGTTGTATCTCTGCCGGCCGGATTGGAAAGGGAAACGTCCATTGTCTCGAAAAAGGACCGTAAAAAACTTGTGCACCTGAAAGATCGTTTCAATCAGGCCATGGACAATGATTTTAATACAGCGCAGGCATTGGGTTTTCTCTTTGATGCGATCAAGGTGATGAATAAAATCGGTCGTCTTCTGTCGGACAGACCGGCGGCCACGGATGTTGAGCTGCTGAAATCCACGGGCAAGACCGTTGCGGAGTTGTCGGGTATTCTTGGTGTTGCCGGTCAGGATCCCCGGCAGTATGTGGAGGAGAAAAAGAAAAAACTACTGGCATCCATTGACATCAGCGAGGAGGAGATCAATCGTTTAATCAGGGAGCGTGATGAGGCCAGAAAGAAAAAGGACTGGGCCGCAAGCGATGTCGTCCGTGATCAACTGCTTGCCCATAACATTGAGCTGCATGATGGTCCGGAAGGAACCAGTTGGGAGGTAAAATTATAACGCAATGATGCCGAAGCGTCGTTTGGTGAAATGAGTGCCTTGTTCATGAATTTCCGTCAATAAAAAGCACAGACGCAGGGAAAATTTTTGCTTCTTCCTTTATTCTTTTGAGCGGAGGAAACCATTATGACTCGTCAACCGGTTGTCAGCGATCAGTTTTATCCCGGCGATCCTGCCGTTCTTCGGCAAGCCCTTACCCGATATATCCCCGCAATCACGCCGGAGAAAAAAGAAAAGGCGCTGGCTGTTATCGTCCCCCATGCGGGCTATGTCTATTCGGGCGCAGTAGCGGGGGAGACCTTTGCCCGGGTGAAAGTCCCGGAGACGGCCCTTATCCTGGGTCCTAATCATACCGGTAATGGTCAGCCGCTTGCCCTAGGTATATCCGACTGGTCAATGCCTCTTGGCCCGGTTCCCATAGAACGGAGCCTGGCGGTTTCCATCCTGCGAAATTCCGAAGTCATCGTTGATGACGATATCGCCCACCTTCATGAACATTCCCTGGAAGTGCAGGTCCCGTTTCTGCAATTTCTCCAGAAAAATTTGCATATAGTTCCCATTGTTGTGTCACATATTTCCTATGATGACTGTCGACGGGCGGCCCATGACCTGGCACTTGCCATCAGGGAATTCGGCGATCCTGTTCTGATGGTGGCATCCACTGATATGACCCATTATGAGTCCAGGCAGAGCGCAAGCGCCAAAGACCATCTTGCCCTGGAACGCATCCAGGCCCTTGATCCCCGCGGCCTCTATGAGACTGTTGTGGGAAATCGTATCTCCATGTGTGGAATCATGCCGACCACCATTGTCCTGCTCACCGCCATGGAGCTCGGGGCAACGCAAGCTGAACTGGTGCGCTATACGGATTCGGGCGAGGTAAGCGGGGACACCAATCAGGTGGTCGGCTATGCCGGGCTTGTTATCAGGTAGGAGAAAGGATATAATGGGAAAAAGAGCATATTTCTGTTCTTCCATCATCGTCGGGAGATAATACATGCAGAATCAGATAACAGCATCAAAATCACCTCCCACGCCCCTGGAGACTCTCTTTGCCGATCTGCCCATAG
>DRLX01000329.1 GCA_011322715.1 Desulfobulbaceae bacterium | reverse complement strand
GAGACCGAGCTCGTTTCCGGCTATGCAACTGAATATTCAGGGATGCGATATGCCATCTTTTTTATGGCGGAATATATCGGCATGATGGTGATGTCTTCTATTGGAACCATATGCTTTCTTGGAGGCTGGAATGGACCTTTTGAGGTAGCGATTTTTCCTCCCTTCTGGTTTGTGGTAAAGGTATACGCCTTTATGTTTGTCTTTATCTGGATCCGGGCAACCTTACCCAGATACAGGTATGATCAGTTGATGACGATCGGCTGGAAACTTCTTATTCCACTTGCCCTCGGTAATATTGTTCTCACCGGTTTTATCAAAGCTTTTACCGGCTAAAAGGATAACTTCTATGCAAATTCAATATAAGCCTAAAAGGAACCTGCTGCAGACCATTCTGCACAGTGAAATCATGCAGGGTATGGCCTTTACCTTGCGGCAGCTGTTTGCTAAGCCGATAACTCGGCAATATCCGCAGGAAAAGCCTGATATTAAACTTGGATTCCGGGGTCAGCATGCACTGGTTCGTGATAAAGAAACCGGACAGTCCAAATGCGTTGCCTGTATGCGCTGTGTAACCGTATGTCCCTCCCGTTGTATCCATATCCGTTTTCATGAGGATGAGGACAACGGACGGAGAGTAGTCGACTCCTATGATATTGAAGCATTACGATGCGTTTACTGTGGATTCTGCGAAGAAGTATGCCCTGTTAATGCGGTCGTTCTGACGGAAATCTTTGAATATGCCGCCTATGATCGTGAATCAATCTTTTTTGATCAGGAACGTCTGCTTGCCAATTGGGATGCCTTTGCAGAAATGAAAGGAGCGGCCATCGAAAATTATGTGAATCCCTTCTGGCGACCCCGGGGAATTCCGGAAAGTCGTTTACCTGCAGCAAAAAGGTTGGATGTACCGGAAGAGTGGACGATTGAAGGCCAGGTCGTTGGTAATTTGGTCAAACGAGAACAATAACAGTATAAAGTTCCGATCAGGGAGCCATACCTTATGTTTACTTATTTATTTTTTCTTTATTGCGCAGTTATGATCGTTGGCACGGGGTTACTTGCTATTACGATGCGCAACCCGGTTCATGCCGTACTTATGGTTTTGATTCTCTTTTTCCATATGGCCGGCTTGTATCTTATTCTCGGGGCCGAATTTCTTGCTGCCGTACAGATCATTGTGTATGCCGGCGCTATTTTGGTTCTTTATCTCTTTGTGCTGTTTCTCGTCAGCCTACGCGATGAGGTAAAAATGGATCGATTTGTTACCTCCGCCTGGCTCGGAAGAATTATCTCCGTTGGTCTCGCCGTTTCCCTGATAGCAATGCTTCCTACCTTTGTTTTAGGGCAGAAGGGACACTGGCCGATGGCAGCGGTAATAAAAGCCACTCACACGAAGGCTTTGGGTATGGAAATGTATACGACCTACATTCTCCCATTTGAGATCGCTGGTCTGATACTACTCATTGCCGTTATCGGTGGATTGGTTCTGGCTAAACATGATACTCCAACCACAATTGAAAAGAGCTGAATGATGCTAAATTTATATCCTAAATGTGGAGTCCGATATCCGGTCTTGGTATCAAACTCCGCAGGTCAATTCATGACAGAGGAGGGCTCCAGGTGATTCCTTTAAGTTGGTATATGTCCCTTGCCGCCATTCTTTTTGCCATAGGCGTTTGTGGATTCTTGACCCGGAGAAACCTCATTATGATGTTTCTTTCTATTGAGCTGATGCTTAACGCCGTTAATTTGAACATGGTGGCTATCAGTCACTATCTTGAGTCAATGCGCGGTCAGGTATTCACCTTCTTTATAATTACAGTGGCAGCTGCGGAAGCGGCTATCGGCCTTGGTATCGCAATCACGCTTTATCGCAGTCGTAAAACCGTCCATGTTGATGAAGTCAACCAGTTGAAGGGATAGGCATGAGACAGCAAATAAAAAACATACTTTTTCTGGTACTTGTGATCAGCGGCCTGTCAGTATTGCCTGCCGCCGCCAATACCACTCATACAACCAAGGCGCATGAGAGTAACCTTCATGTGGCCGTGTCCGAAAATCATGGCGTGATCGCATCGTCTGAACATGCCCCCTTGAGTCATGTAGAAAAGGGAAGTATCGAAGGGCATCATGGTGAAGAACAAGGTAAGCATGAAGAGAATGTGCGGCAGCTCATAGCGCCGACGCATGACGGTTCTTTACCTTGGTGGTTGCTGGCTATCCCCTTCTTGCCATTAGCTTCATTTATTTTTACGCTGCTTTTCGGTAAACGCTTAGGCGTCAATTCTCATTGGGTACCGATTATAGCCGTCCTGATCTCATTCTCCTGTGCCTTAAAGGCATTTGTTACCGTCAAATCAGGTCATTTCATCAATCAGGATCTTTATACCTGGATCAGCTCAGGGAATACGAGAGTTGCGGTCGGTTTTCTTCTTGATCAATTGACTGCCGTTATGTTGATTGTTGTGACTACGGTCAGTTCATTGGTTCATATTTATTCCATTGGCTATATGAAGGGTGAAGATGGTTATTACAGATTCTATTCCTACCTGAGTCTGTTTACCTTCTCCATGCTGATGCTGGTTCTCGGTAACAACTTTATGCAGCTGTTTTTCGGCTGGGAAGCTGTCGGGCTTTCCTCCTATCTTTTGATCGGCTTTTATTATGAAAAGGTTTCCGCCGCTACTGCCGGCCGGAAGGCATTTATCGTTAACCGGTTCGGTGACTTTGGGTTCATTCTCGGCCTGTTCCTCATCTTCGTTAACTTCGGTAGCTTGCATTACTATGATGTTTTCAGCCAGGCAGGACAGATCGTCGGACACACATGGACGATTTTCGGTATGACCTTT
>DRLX01000328.1 GCA_011322715.1 Desulfobulbaceae bacterium | reverse complement strand
CCATGGTAGGAGAAAGAACATGCTGACCCTGCATTTTGATGGTGCATTGCAACAGCTTCTGCCCCGCAAATATCGAAGTAAGGAGCGGGTTGATTACCCGCTCGCCCGGCGGGCATCCATCAAGGATATTATTGAATCCCTGCATATTCCCCATACTGAAGTTTGGGCAATGACCGTCGGCGACAAGGAACTGTCATTTTCCCATGTCCCGGGCGCCGGTGAAAAGATCAGCCTGCATACCTTCCCAAACGGCGTCGATGTCACCCAACCGACGTTTCTGCGGCCAACACCTTTGCCGGAAGCAGCATTTTCAGTCGATATCAATGTGGGCAGGCTGGCCCGTCTGCTGCGCATGGCCGGTCTGGATGCCTGGTATGATCCGCAGTTGACGGAAAAGGAGCTTGCCGACCAATCCGCCGCCCACGGACGTATTCTGCTCAGTCGTAACCGCGATCTGTTGCAGAGAAAATGTATTACCTGGGGACGTCTGGTGCGGGCGGAAATGCCGGAACAACAGTTGACCGAAATTATTTCTCTATACGGTCTTCACCGGCATATTGCCCCCTTCAGCCGCTGTCTGGAGTGTAATGCTCTTTTGCAGTCGGTTGACAAATCAGCGATTGTTGATCGCCTTGAGCCCTTGACCAGGAAATATTACCACCGGTTCAAGCGTTGTCCGGGCTGCGACCGCATCTATTGGCAGGGCTCGCACCACCATCGCATGCAGAAAATCATTACCCGACTGACAACCCATGCGTAGGGTGGTCGTAACAATAAAAAATTATAGCTCCACGCTTGTCGGATCATCCTCCATGGCGACCACGCCCCACTGTTGTTCTTCAAGATCAAAATCCGCGATTTTTTCGATATCGACCTTCATGTAGCGGCCGGTGGCCTGGACGGCAATTCCGCCGCCGGGAAGCAGGATTTCGCCGCTGCCCTCAAAGAATCGTCTGTTTTCACTGATTGTCCGGGCCAGGACCCGAATCTCTCCGTCCATGGGTACCGGCTTTTTCAGCCGCATGGAAAATTCAACGGTGACGCCCCAGATGGTATCGGATGTTGATATCATGATGGACCGGCCTATGGTTTCATCGAGGATGGTTGCCGCCAGGCCGCCATGCAGTCGGCCGGGATACCCCTGGTGCTGCTCCTCCGGCCGAAACATTGCCAGCAGTTCCCCGGATTCCAGTTCGTAAAATCGGCTTTTCAGGCCAAAAGAATTGTCCAGACCACAGACAAAGCACATCTTCGAGTTGGGCTGTTTTCGCACTATTTTATGTTTTTTCATAATGGTGTTCCTTATATATACTATTGATTTGGTTGCTGTTTCATACACGGACGCACCTCTTGACATGGAGAACTCCGGTATGGTTTGGAAACATACTCCCCTGTCAATACCTCTTCCACAACTTTAGGCCACCTTGAAAAATTGCCGCCGTCTCTCTGGGTCGCAGGAAAATTAAAAATGATCACATATATCTAATATGCTGCGCTTTTTAATTCTCATGTTCCTCGGAGTATGCGCTTGCCTGACCTCGAACGAAAGTTCTGATTTTTCAAGACACCCTGACAACTATCTCTTCCTCCCTGTTGCAAAAAGATTGTAGAGCTTCTTTACAGCGTACCCATGCCCAATTGTTCAAGCAAGATATAGCCCCGTTAGGACTTGTTTTCCACGCTCATTTCTGAATGGATCCAACATTATTAAATTTTAAATGGAATAACTTGTCATTTTCTTCGTTCTCTCAGGTAAAGGCACATTTTATAAGACAGTATAATAAAATTAACCATGAGATATAGGAGAAATATAATGCAAGCCGTAATCCTTGCTGCAGGTTGTGGGTCACGACTAAAGGAATATAATAAAGGAAATCCAAAAGCACTGATAAAATTGGATAAGGCCCGTCTTGTTGAGTATCAAATCTCTATACTCCGCTATTTCGGAATAGATAATATCTGCATAGTCATTGGATATGAAGGTGATAATATTCAATCTGTAGTAGGTGATCAATGTTATTATATAAAAAATAAAGACTATGCCAGTACAAATAGTCTTTACTCCTTGTGGTTGACTCGTAATTGGGTCAATGATGATCTTGTTATCATCAACAGCGACGTGCTGGCCCATCCGAATATTTTTTGGCACCTTTTAATTACACCGGGAAATGCACTGTTATACGATTCAAGTTCCGGTCTTGATGATGAGAGCATGAAGATAGAACTTACAGGAAACAAGTTACGTCATATCAGTAAATCGTTTTCGGTAATAGAGGAACCAAAAGGAGAAAGCTTGGGTGTCCTCAAATTTCAGAAATCGGACATAAAACTTCTTTTCAACGAGGCTGAACTGGCGCTGGCAACAGGAGGACCGGATCAATGGGCACCGGCTGCCTTTGAAAGATTCAGCCGCAAAAAAAACATTACCTGCATTGATGTAAAAGGGTTTCCCTGGGTTGAAATCGATTATGCCGAAGACCTGTTTGACGCAATGGAAAGTGTTTGGCCGCAAATACAGAAAGCCATTCATTCACCGCCCTATAATCAGGCCTTTGCAATGCCCGTGCTCGCCCATTCGGAACAGGCCTGAGGAGGCAATCATGTCATATATGGATGATTCAATTTATCACGCTATTCAGCAGACAAGGATACCGGGAGTGGTGGAGGATGTAATTTCAACCGCCTGGAATCAATGGTCCAATTGGGTGCGCATAGTCAACATAAGACCGGATTTGACTCATTACCGACCATTTAAGGGCGGAAGAGTAACGCTCAAGGCGTGTGCCATCCAGAAAGATACAGGAGAATTGTTGCGGGAAATCCATTTGTTTCTCCAGATCTATCCTGACAGGAGAGATGCCGTTGCCCGGCTTGAAAAAGAGGCCTCCAGGCATCATGTACCTCCCCCGCTTTATATTCCTGAACTGCAGGCCGTACTCTGGACAACACCTAACATCCCTCGATTACGGAAGCTCAAGAACCTGTTGAAGCATGAAAATTTTCGTCATTTGCTCTTGCCTGATGCAGAAGATGATCCGGACCGGTTTTGTCAACAGCCCCCAAAACTCTTACGCCTTGTGCCGAGGAAACGTGCCATTCTAACCTGGGATGATCCTCGCCATCACGCTCATTACTTTGTGAAGCTGTTCAACAAGACGGATGTGATCCAGGCTGCACACAATTTTCAACAAATTATGCAGGTTTCAAGGCAGGAAAAATTCGATTTTCTTGTACCTGAAATAATCCAGTGCAATCTGTCGTGTCGCACAATTCTAATGTCAAGGCTTCCGGGAAAAAATTTTACAGAGGAAATGATCAAGACTGTTCCCTCATCCTTTGAGAGAGTCGGACGTGTTATCGGACAACTGCACAAATCCCGGGCCCGCCCACAGAAAACACAGAATATGGAAAGAGAATTTGCGTCAATACGCCATCATATGGGCGAAATAAAGCGTGCGCTCCCACAGGTGGCAACCCGACTTGATGCAATGATCATGATCCTGGCCGATACACTTGACAACCTTGCCCGCCTGCCCCGGCGACCCATCCACGGCAATCTTTTCGGGGACCAGATTCTTTATGGACCGGATTCGATTGGAATCGTTGACTGGGACGCCTTCTGCCATGGAGATCCGATCTTTGACATTGGCCGCTTAATAGCCCATTTCATTTTTCTGGCAGGGACTGAAAATTTGGAACCTGTGCAGGTGAAAAGGTGCATCAAGGCCTTCCTGCAGGCTTACCAGGATGAAACAGACGAACCTGTTAATCAGGAATGGCTCAACTGGCATGTGGCGGCACAATTGCTGATGCGCGGTAAAATTTCCGCATTAAGAAAACTGCCTTCAGGCTGGACCAGGCAGCTGGGTTTTGTTGTACAGGAAGCAGAAACACTTGTCCGGGGCCAGAGCCGTTACCTGGATCCGCCATCACTGGTTGCCAACAAATAGTTCTAATGCGGGCTTTGCCCACAACCCAAGTTTGTAGGGGCGACTTCAGTCGCCTTGGGGAAGGCGTTCCAGATAAAATAACGCTTTCCTCAGGCGAATAAATTCGCCCCTACAGAACATGCAACAATTATGTGCATGTTCTGTGTAACGAGACAATCGGTTAAAATAACTAGTTTTTCTTCATGAAATTTTCTTGTTTTTCATGACAGGAATTCAGGAGTAAGGCTCTAATAATCAAGGAGATAATAACATGACCAAGTCACGTAACATCACTGTATTGTTCACTGGATACGCTCCGGTTCACTTTGTGTGTTTCAAACGGATCTATGACCGGCTTGCCGCCCTGCCACAGGTTGACATTTTTGTTTCCGGAGGCCTGCGAACCAAAACAGCCGATGGGCCGATCTATAATGCTTCAAAAATGTATGAACCTTTCGGGATTCCCGAAGATAAAATTCTTGCTCTGAAAGAGGCCAGGCCCCGCACGTTCGACCTTCTTTTCTCGGCCAGTTCAAGCCTTCTGGTGCCCCCCATGAACTGTACCACCCGGGTCCAGCTTTTCCATGGCGTCTCCTTTCGCAACCGCGCGGTCAAGGCCCAGAATCTCGCCTATAATGTTCTGTTCCTGATCGGGCCTTACATGCATAAGCTTTTTAACAAGGCAGGACTATTGCTGGAAAATGATCCCCGGGCGATTCCCGTCGGCTTCCCGAAGACTGATCCTCTCCTCAACGGTGAACTTGATCGCAACACGCTGCTTACCCGCTTTGGATTCACCGGCAAAAGGCCGGTACTGCTTTTCGCGCCCACGGGAGAAATGCATAACTCACTTGAAACAATGGGCAAAGAAGTTATTTCCCGTTTGGCCGCCACAGACCAATATGATCTCCTGATCAAGCCCCATGACCATCCGAAAAACACAACAATCGATTGGCCTGCTGAACTTGCCCCCCTGGAAAGTGATCATGTTCGTGTCGTCACAGAGCATGATGTGATCCCATTACTCTATCTTGCCGATCTTCTTATCACCGATGCCTCATCTGTGGCAAATGAATATACCCTGCTTAACAGGCCCATTGTTTTTCTCGATGTCCCGGAACTCATACGGGTGACCAGGGAAAAACTTGCCCTCATTGACAGTGAAGACAAGGGGCGTCGAGGCGGACTGTTGGTCAAAGAGCCGGGGGATGTTGTCCCGGTTGTGGCAAAAAGTCTTGCCGCACCTGAAGCGGCAGAGCAGATTCGCGCCGAAATTGCCCGAGACCTTTTTTACAATCCGGGACACGCGACTGAAGCCGCAATGGAATGGTTTACAGAACGATACCTCAACTAATCGAGAAAAGTCAGCACTTTGCCGCTTTACAATAAACCAGCATGGCTGGGCCATAATTTACCGTTCCAGCCACAACAGATAAGCGTAGACTTCGAAGAATGAAAATAGAGCGAAGGAACACAGCTACGCGACTATTTTCGGATAAACAGCAGCATGAGGATATAATGAAATCAAAAAGGATCGCGTATTATCTAAGGGATTGCGGGAATATACATTACTTTGCAAGCATCAAGCCCTACCTGGATTATTTCTTTAACCAGGGCGTTCATGAGAATTTTCTTGTCGTTCGCGGGGGCAGTCCGGCTTGCCGGGAACTTGGAGAATATG
>DRLX01000327.1 GCA_011322715.1 Desulfobulbaceae bacterium | reverse complement strand
TGCAGGGGACAGATAGCGCTCAATGTCATTCCCGACCATTTCTGGGTCATGTTTCTTGATCCGGAATTCGACTTGAGCGTCCGTTACCCCGCCTTTCTGCGTGTGCACCAGGATGATCTGAAGATGCCCATCGAGCAGGGCAGCCTGTTTCCTGTTCTGGACCTGATCAATAATCCCTACTACAGGGCAATTCAGCATTTTTTTAAGGCCAGGCAGGATTTCTATGCCGCCCACTACTATCAAGGTCTGGGCTATGGGGCGATATGGCGGGGAAACCGGCCGGGTGACAGCCCGCTGTTGACCGTTTATCGTCATTTTGACAGCGCCTCATCCCACAAGGGGATTCTCGGGGAACTGCCGCGCACCATGTGGCTCATTGATTACCCCCTGTTTGAACGGATCTATTATGCCCTGGTGGCCGGTTTTGATGTCTATGGCACCATGGGCCACCAGTTGGCCATCCGTCTGTACATGGATACTCTGCGGGTCGAGGCGGAGAGCTATTTTCTGGAATTTATGCCCACAGATGTCCGAAAAAATATGCTGCAGTCCTGGTACGGCAAAATTTCCTACAGGGATATTCACGCCTTTCAGACAACCATGCCCTCGGGGATCACCTTTTCCACCCGGGACCCCAAAAGAGAGTTCATCGAGCAGTTGGTTGGCAAATGGATTCCGAAATCAATAGGCATCCGTTTTGATCCAATCAACTACCTCCACGCCGGTGAAAAGTACCCGCCGCTTCCTGAAAAATATAATAGCCGGGAGGATTATCTGCAGGGATTACGCTCCGTTGCGCGGCCGGGTACGGCATTTGTCCGTCTTTTCAACAACTATAATGCCAATCTCGCCTACCTGCGGATCCGCATGCCCAAAGGGAAGAAGGATATCGTGGCCTCACTGGTCGTCAACCGCTGGCATGACAATGTTACCTATCTCTTTGGTGAAAAAGGCACCCTGGACAGCAGTAAGGACCGGATTGATGTCCTCAAGGGATTTATCGGCTCCTATCCCAACTATTTTTTTGATGTAACGGTTGCGCAGATGCCCGATTTCCTTGACCTGTTAGAGAACATGCAGGACACGCCCGAGGATATTGCCCGCCTGAAACAGTATGGGGTCAACAGGTCCAGGGAAGACTTCTGGCCCCATTATGACTGGCTGCAGCAGCGCTTTTTGCAGGATCAGCCGGTCAGGGCCGGAATATTTGATCTTAACCGGTATTATTTTCACGCGGACTGAGGATAAATTGTCACAGGCCCCTGTTTTCCACCTTTGGGGATGAAGTTGAATATCACTAAAGTATCATAATGTCTGATTCCACAAAAAATGGATTCCCTGCATGGCTGATCGCCTGGATGGAACAAAACAGAATATCTTTGTGGGGTGCGGCGAATCTTCGAGATTTTTCCACCCCTGGAGATGAAAATGGGCGAGGTTTTCCCCGCGCTCTTGCCTGGGCTATTCCGATGAATCCGGAAATAATGGCCGCTATTCGGAATGGGCCGAACCAGGCCTATGCAGACGAGTATACCAGAGTCAATAACCGTATCAATGAACTGGCGGCGGACTTGACCAATGAAATTCACAACAGGGGATTTCGGGCAAAAAACCTGGCCGCCTCGGTTCGTACCGATCTGGTGAATATCAAGGGCGACTTTCCCCATAAAACAGCTGCCACCCGGGCAGGGTTGGGCTGGATAGGCCGTCACTGCCAGCTCATCACCCGTCCCTTTGGGCCCTGGGTACGGTTGGCAACGGTGTTTACGGATATGGAACTTCCCTGCGGGCCGCCGATAGAAAGAAATTTCTGTGGTCAATGCATGCGCTGTATCGAGGCCTGTCCGGCAAAGGCCCTGACCGGGAGGGCATGGTATCCCGGATTACCACGTGAAGAAATATTGGATGTGTCGGCATGTGATACCTGGAAAAAGACCCATTATTTTGAGTATCACAAGGGGCATAATTGCGGTATATGTTCATCGGCCTGTCCGTATGGGACAAAGGTGCTGAAAAAACGATAGAGAAAAACTGATGGCAACATAAAAACCTCGATCTACCGTGTCCTGTTCCGGGGCGATTCATAACATATTACCTGTATATCTGCGTTTTTACTTAGTCATCTTTGAAAAAATTCGGCCTTTTTACAAGTTCATCAAATCATCAAAATTAACTTCAACCCCAAAAAACAAACAATGAAAAATGTAAGTATTATCAAGGTATTATTTTTAGTTTCATGTGCATTGCTCCTGTTTTCAAATATTTCATCCGCCACAGACAAAGTGGTAATTATACCTCTTTTAGGCACGGTGGGTAATGCCAGGGCCGCCAATGTGATGGAGGGCAAAACCTTTTCCAGTAAAGTTGCCGGCAAGGGAGTAACCGGTTCCTTAAAGCTGCGTGCCGGGGCCGTTCTTTATACCAATAGTATCGGCATGGAATTTTCCCTGATCCCTGCGGGTTCTTTTATTATGGGCAGTCCTGCCGGCACCGGTGATACAGACCACCGTCCTGTCTGGCCGGAAGAAACAGGTCATTGGATTTTTGATTCCAACAATGAACCAACAACAAATGAGCGTCAGCATGTGGTAATTCTTACCAAATCTTTTTATATGCAGACCACTGAGGTGACCCAGGGGCAATGGGAGGCGGTGATGGGGCCTGGTACCAATCCCTCGCATTT
>DRLX01000326.1 GCA_011322715.1 Desulfobulbaceae bacterium | reverse complement strand
CAACTATCCGAACTTCCAGTCTGATTTTGTCAACTTCGGCGCTGCCTTGCCGCAGGACCAGGGTGGTTATGGTCCGCAAAAAAACTTGGGCAATGTCTATCATACCAGTGCCGTTTATATGGACAAAATTGCCGATCTTAACTATTTCCTCGCCGGTGGATGGAGTCATACCGACCCCAACGGCAATGGATTTTTTAATGACTTTGCCGGTATGGCACAGGGCCTGACCGGTCCGAACACCGGTTCGGAAGACGGCTACTCCGTTTATGCAGGCGTTCGGTATGATATCGACTCCATCGGGCTGAAACTCGGCGCTGAATACAACTACGGCTCCCAGTACTGGATCGCCTTTACGCCTGGTCACGATGACGTATATCAATCCAAGCTGGCTACCCGTGGTAACGCCTATGAACTCTATCTTATCTATGACCTGCCCACAGGAGAAACCATCTCCAAGTATGCCAAAACCTTTGTTCGTCTTGGCTGGCAGTACTATGATTACAACTATGCAGGCGGCTTTGACTGGACCATGAAACCCTATGATCTGGATGATGAACAACAATCATTGCAGGCCCTGGGCATTAATCCCGTCGAAAGCGCCAACCAGTTTTACCTGACCTTTGAGGCCTACTTTTAAATAATTTTTTCTACCACTAAGCTAAGGGGAAGGCCTGAACCAGGCTTTCCCCTTTTTTATTGCCTTTTATTGCCCCATGATCGCTAAAACACGAAAAAACAGCCTCCTCTTTTACACAAGCGATATCCTCACCATTCCCCATGCCATGTTCAACCGGCACGGAGGACGCAGCGCGGCCCCCTTTTCCTCACTGAACTGCAGCTATCATGTTGGTGATGATCCGTCAGCAGTCAAGAAAAATCGGGAACTGATACGGGAAACCATTGGAGCGAGTGCAGTAAAAGGAATAACCCAGATCCATGGCGATTCCATCCTCGTGGTGAACAATGTGGCACAAGTCACCGAAACGGAGAGAAAGGATGCTATGGTAACCGATGTTCCCGGCATCGGCCTACTCATCCAGCAGGCCGACTGCCAGGCCGTCCTCCTGCACGATCCAGCCAAAAAGGTCATAGGAGCCATTCACAGTGGCTGGCGCGGATCGGTATCTAATATCATCGCTAAAACCATTCAGTGCATGGAGAAGGAATTTGCAGTCCGACCTTCGGATATCCTGGCCGTTATCAGCCCATCTCTTGGTCCCTGCTGCGGAGAATTTGTCAATTACCACGCCGAACTTCCACCGAATTTCCTCTCCTTTCAAACCAGTAAAAATCATTTTGATTTCCAGGCGATCAGCCGCATGCAGCTCATCCATGCCGGTGTCACGGAAAAAAACATCGATACAGTAAAAAAATGCACAGTATGTGATGAAGATTTTTTTTCCTATCGAAGGGCCGTGCGCAGGAGAAACGGACAGACGGGTAGAAACGGATCAATCATTGCCCTGCCGGAAAAATAGCATTTAGGGTACCTTGAAAAATTAGATATTTTGTTCAAGTTCAAGGAACAGGAAAATTAAAAAGCGCAGCATATTTGAGCATTTTTCATTTTTCTGTGACACAGAGATCGGACGAAAAGGCAATTTTTCAAGGTGGCCTTTAGTCACTTTCGCTTTGTTCCGGGTCTTTATGACGGCAGAGATGGAGATTCAAAATCGCAGATGAGCGGAGCATGGTCGGAATAGAGGACATGGGGAATCTGAAAATTCGTGACTTTGATATCCGGACTATGAAGAATGAAATCAAGTTGGCGTTTCGGGGAACGGCTGGGATGCGATGGTTGTCGCTTGAGATTGGCATTAAGAAGGCCTGTGGCGCCGAGAAATAAATCCAGCTCTTTGTCTCCCCAGAGCACATTAAAATCTCCAGCGACGATGACGGGGCCTTCAACGCCATGGATAAGCCTGTACAGACGTTCAAGCTGATATTGACGATTGCGATAGGTAAGCGAAAGATGCACGAGAAAAATGGTGAGTGATGCCAGTCTGACCTCAATTACCAGCCTTTTGACGCCCTGTTCAAAATAATGGAATCGATGTTTGACAATGGGAAATCTGGAAAGAACGGCATTCCCCTGTCTGTTGAGTAACGGTACCTTGTCGGCTACCGAACCGACTCCGTATTTGGACTCTACAACATGATAATGACCAAGCCGAAGGGCTATCTGTTCCGCCTGGCAAAGATGATGGGTTCGAAATGAGCCGTTATCGACCTCGACAAGCCCGATAATATCCGGCTTGACCTGTTCAAAAAAGCCTATAATCTCATCAAGTATCCGGGTTGAACGTTTCAGATATCCGGCATAAGGTACCGGTAAATGGAACCTTGGCCCGATTCCCGTACAATAACGTATGTTATAAAGGAGAAAACGCACGAAAATCTCTATAAACCAGCAAAGCCGGACCAGATTGAACAGCCACAAAAAACCATAAAAGCCCTTACTCCGGCCCGGCCAGGCCCCTGCTACCGGGATTTTCGCATAGAGCAGCAAAGCCGGGCCAGATCGAACAGCCACAAAAAATCATCAGTCATCCCGCCATGGGACTTCCTGACCGTAAGCCAAACACACCACCTTCTTTTTCGGTAAAAGAAGGATTTCCTCCTCTGCCGCCTCGACCTCCACCACCATTCCGACTACCGCACCGTACCGCATCGGGATGAATCGGACCGGAAAACAGGTCGGCGTTTACTGCGGCGCCGCCACGGGCCTCGGCAATAATTGCGCAAAACATGGTGCAATCTTTAAAATAGCTTTTTTTCTTCAACCATTTCGGCCAGTTCTTCTGCTCATGATACCTGTAAATGTTAGGCATATTAACAAAAAGCGTGGTCATGGCTTCCTTACCGGATCGTTTAATATTCAAGCGGCCGCATATACTTGTATCGAGCGCCTGACGAATATCGTTAAACAGCAGGCGATACCCTCCTCCTTTTACTTCACGTTGCAGGAGATGAAGCTCGCGCTGCAGCCATGGGTACAAAAGTAATGCCATGAGCATGTAATCCGGCAAATGCATTGCTCCGCCTTTGCCGTTCTTCTGTAGCTTGTCAACAACCGTTAGAATTGCGTCAAGTTCATCCAGGCTGTTCTCATCACCGGCCGGCTGGTCATAAAAAGGAAAAAGTGTAAAAAACACACGACTTTTAATACAGAGTTCGGCCCAAGGCCTGCTGAAGCCGGAAACCAGGTCTTTGATGATTTCATCACGGATACGTGAGGAAGGACAGAGATTAAGTTTGTCACGATGGGTGACAATGGCGCGAAAACTCTCCTGATCTATCGTGAATCCGGTACGGGCGGCATGACGAAGCGCACGCAGAACACGCACGGGATCACGGGTGATACGGACTTCCGGATCACCGACGATCCGGATGATGCCATCGTTTAAATCCGTGACTCCACCCACATAATCAATAATGGTATTGGTGCCGATTTCGTAGAACAGGGAATTAATCGTCAGATCACGACGAAAGGCGTCTTCTTCCAGGGTGCCGAAGGTATTATTGGCGGGCAGAACCTTGGTGTCGTCCCGGCCATATTCACTCTGGGAGCGGAGCGTGGAAACTTCAATAATCTTGTTACCCCGAAAGAAAACCTGGACCAGACGAAAACGCCGGCCGATGGTACGGCTGTTCCGAAACAGCCGTCTGAGCTGGCCGGGCCGGGCATTGGTAGAAATATCAAAATCTTTCGGTTGTTTGCCGAGATACAGGTCCCGAACACCACCGCCGACCAGATAGCCGGAAAAACCGGCATCCCGGAGGCGATAGAGAACTTTCAACGCTTCACGGTCCAGGTCACCGGGCCGGATAGGATGATCGCTTTCCGGAATAATACTGGCCCGAATGCCGGAACCGGCTTGTTGTCCCTCCCTACAGTCGGTCGATTCAATACCCATATGGTGTATAGCCCCGGATTCGACCTGCATCCATTACTTTTTTTCTCTGTACACGGATTCCGCCTGACTGACAAAACGGTCGAAAATTTCCCTGACCGATAGTATTTCATCCATCTTCCAGGCATTGGCCCCTGAGAAGACCAGGCCATTATCCACATCACCGGTACAGGAAGCGGTCAGACGATCATTAATGCAATATTTATACGAACATTTTTTCAAACATTTAAATTTACATTTTTGCGCTGAGACATCTTCGCCTCGCTCCATCTGCTCAATAAAGGGGGTCTTGATGGCCCGTCCCGGCATGCCGACAGGCGACTGCACAAGAACAATGTCCTCTTTTTTTGCCTTGAGAAAGGCCTCCTTGAATTTCTGCGAAACGGAGCACTCCTTGGAGAGGACAAAACGGGAGGCGATCTGGATTCCGTCAGCACCGAATTTATCCATTATTTCCGCCATTTCAAAACCATTAGTGATGCCGCCTGCAGCGATCAGCGGTACCTTGGAGACTACCTTGCGAATCGACGGAAAAATGTCACGCAGGAGTTTATCCGTACCAAGATGACCACCGGCCTCCGCCGCTTCGACGATAATAGCGGCGGCCCCCAATTTTTCAGCAAGACGGGCAAAAGCCGGCGAAGAAACGATTGAGACGATAGGAATATTATGTTTTTTACCGATTTTAAAAATATCGCGGGAAAAACCTGCTCCGGTGATGATCATATCCGCTCCGGCCTCAATCGAACACATCACCAGGTCATAAAAATTCTTCATCGCATACATGATATTGACGGCGATAACACCATCCGTGGCCTTCTTGGCCCGACGGATATCTTCCTTCAACTCGGGTACAGGGATACCGGATCCGCCAATTGTACCGATTCCTCCACACTCGGCAACAGGGATAGCGAGGGCTGAAGTCGATACCCGTATCGACATTCCGCCCTGAATTATGGGAATTTCAGCAACAAATGGACCGATTTTAAGTTCTGGAAGTTTCATGCATTTCACTTTAAGCAACGGGAAAAATAAACTGGCTGATAATGCCGTGCCCGGAGTACTTTGTCAAGACCGGACCACAACATTTCAACGCAAAAAAATATAAAAAAAATTATTATACCATATAATTCCCACATCGGCTTGACTTTTCACCTCTTTTCCGAGTAAATTTACAAATTTTCGACCGCCGAATACAATCAAGGTCACCCCAAGGCTATGCAATGCTGTATGCAGACCCAAAAAACTGTTGATCGCAAGGAGAAATTATCGTGAAAATAAAAGCCGTTAACGGCTTTAAAGAT
>DRLX01000325.1 GCA_011322715.1 Desulfobulbaceae bacterium | reverse complement strand
TGCCAGCAGATCCAGTTCCTGCGGATACTGGTCTATTCTTTTTTTCAGCGAGGGTAGGGAAATGGTATCGGTGCATAATCTGAAATAAAAATCCTCCCTGAATTTTCCCTGCTCAATCATCCTGCCAAGGTCCCTGTTGGTCGCCCCGATGAGGCGTCCCCTGAAGCGAAGACTTGCATGGCTGCCCACCGGGCTGAAGGTACGTTCCTGCAGGATTCGCAACAGTTTGATCTGCGTCTGGATGGATATCTCGCCGATTTCATCGAGAAAAACAGCTCCTTGACTGCTTGATCGGGTAAAAATTCCCTGGTGCTCGGCCACGGCACCGGTGAAAGCGCCACGGGCATGGCCGAAGAGTTCGGACTCAATGAGCTGTTCCGGGTACTGGCAGAGATTGATAGCAAGGAAAGCCCGGGTAAAACTTGGTGTAAAGCGATGTGTTTTGTCGTCGTATGGAATAAAACCCGATCGTCCGATAGCAGCTGCGGCCAAACCCTTGCCGGTTCCGGTTTCACCGATCAGCAGGGTTGAGAAATCTTCAAGTTTATTGATCAGGTTTTGGGCATATTCGACGATATCATGGGTGAACAGCGTGTTCCAGAGACGGGCCCGCAGCTCCTCCATGCAGGGGCTGTTACCGACAAGGCCCGTGTGAATAAAGAAAAAGGCGCGTCGCATCTGGAAAAAGAGGCCGATGTATTGACCGGTTTCATGGTTTGAAAAACCAAAAGCCGCCATTTCTTTTTCCAGATCTCGGCCGAACTCAAGAGGCAAAGATTGGCTGGTTTGATTTTGTTTCTGAATATGAAGGTCAAAGAGCGGCAGGTATTTATGAAACAGAAAAAAGAGGAAAAGGTTGGCCAGGGCTGGGCGATCCTTTGGGGCACAGCTGCACAGGTTTACCTGTTGAGTGGCGATCAGTGCCTCAACCCGGTCGTTCACCTTCTGTATTGCCGTCTGCAGGACGATGTCCGGGTCCGTATCCTCCGCCAACCCGGTCAGTGTGCAATCCGCCCTATGCCTGGCCGGAGTAAAGGGATTGGCAGAGATGGATGTGGTGACTCGTCGCAAGAAGATGCGTATCTTTTCGTCATCTATTGTTTTCATGTTCATAAAATGTACATCATGTATACAGTGACTGTCAATAGGTGTAATTCAAGCATTTCCGGTTTTGATACCAATGAATAAAAAAAATCGTCGAATTAAGCAGATGATAATATAATTCATTCCGGCATAACTCTTGATATTAGAGAAGAAACAATAAATGAGTTTTTTTTACGGAGTAGAGCATGCAACAGGAAATCAAACAGGCGCGGAAACGGTTTATTGCCATGGCTGTGACCTATTTTCTCGGGGTCTTTAATGATAATTTTTTCAAGCAGGCGGTCCTGCTGCTGGCGGTCGGAGCAGGCATGTCAAGCCTGCAGGGAAGGGCGACCGAGTTGTTTTCCCTGCCCTTTATCCTCTTTTCCGCCTGGGGCGGCTGGCTTGCCGACCGGTTCACCAAGAAAAGGGTTGTGATCGGGGTAAAATTTCTCGAACTTGCGGCCATGCTGATCGGTGCCTACGGTATCGTGACCATGAACTGGACCTGTGTGCTGGCCATGGTTTTTCTCATGGGGTTGCAGTCGACCCTGTTTGGCCCGGCCCTGAATGGCTCCATTCCTGAACTCTATCCACCCGAGTATGTGACCACCGCCAATTCTATCCTCAAGCTGGTGACCACGATTGCCATCCTTCTTGGCATGGCCCTGGCGGGTTTTGCCCTTGATCTGCACCTGCTGCAGACCAGGATCCCCTTTGGAGTTCTGGTGGTGGCCGGTGGGGTTGTTTGTATAGCCCTTCTTGGCGTGCTGGCCTCCTTTGGCGTTTATTCACGTCCTGCAACCGGCGGCAGGATTCCCTTTCCCTGGACCGGTCCCCTGCAGTCGATACGTGATCTGCATGGACTGCAAAACGATTCTTTACTTCTGCTTGCCGTCTGCTGCGACTCGTTTTTTTACTTTATCAGCCTGTTGGCCGTTCTGGTCATCAATACCCTTGGCATGGACCAGATGGGTCTCAGTAAATCGGCGACCTCCATTCTCTCGGTATCGCTGATGATGGGTGTTTGCATCGGGGCCTTTACCGCTTCCAGACTGACGACCAACAAACGCTGGACCCATATCCTGGTTCCGGGGGCAATGGGCATGGGACTGTGCATGCTCGGCGCAGGCCTGCTGGTTCAGACAATAGCCGAACCACGGTTTTATCAGTTACTGCTGTTGCTTGTTGCCACGGGATCGTTCGGCGGCCTGTTTCTCATCCCGGTTACCTCCTTTATCCAGGTCCGACCGGCGGCTGATTCAAAGGGGCGTATCATCGCCGCCTCAAATTTTCTGGCCTTTTCCGGTATGTGGTGCTCAGGACGAATTTTTACCTTTATGGATGGAGCGTTACGCCCCTCCGCCTCTTTACTGGTGTTGGGAACGGTGTCCATGTTTGTTGCTCTTCTGCTTGTCGTTGTCCTGCGGCGGGTGAGTGTGAGCACAAAAAGTTAAACTGAAATAAAAGGAAAAAAGTATGCAACGGTTATTGAATATCCTGGTAAAGGCCCTGCTCCGGCTTCGTTACCGCGTTACGGTCAAGGGACTGGAAACCATACAACACGATAAACGACCGATCCTGTTTCTTCCCAATCATCCGGCCCTGATTGATCCCGTGATCGTGATGACACGACTCTTTACGCGGTTTCAACCCCGTCCCCTGGCCGATGAGGCCCAGGTAGACCGAATGTTTGTCCGCAGTATCGCCTCCCTGATGCGTACAATCGTTATCCCGGACCTGTCGACCGGTGGCCGGGAAAAACGAACCCAGGTCCAGGCTGGTATTGAACAGGTGGTGCGGGCGCTGAACCAGGGTGATAATGTATTGCTCTATCCCGCCGGTCGGCTGATGCGCGGTCCCAGGGAAGATCTGGGTGCCAATTCCGCCGTGGCCCAGATTGTTACAGGCGTGCCCGATGTACGTATCGTGTTGTTGCGGACCACGGGACTGTGGGGATCAAGTTTCAGCAGGGCCGGTGGATTACCCTCGCTGGCTGGAAATATGAAGAAGCATCTTTTTCGTCTGTTGGCAGCAGGGATTTTTTTCATGCCCCGCAGGCCTGTCGTGATCGAGGCTCAAGAGGCCGTCGATTTTCCTCGGAAGGCAAGCAAGATGACCATCAACCGCTACCTGGAAAATTTTTTCAATAGTGTGGACCAGCAACGCATGCAGGTTCCCTATCTTCCCTTTCAGGGAAAAGTTGAAGTAATACAAGAAAAACCAGTGACGCAATCCAAGCAGGATACCTCTCAGGTGCCGGAAGCGACCCGGAAGCTGGTGCTGGAAAAACTCGCAGAGCTTGCGGGGGTAGAGGGAATTTGCGAGGAGGACCATCTGGCCCGAGATCTGGCCATGGACAGCCTGGTGCTGGTGGAGTTCGGCGCCTTTCTTGGTGAGGAGTTCGGAGTGGGTGCAGAGCATCTTGATGGTTTGCAGACCGTTGCCGATTGTATCCTTGCCGCCGGTGGCATCATGCCGGAATCATCCTTTACCGCCCTGAAACCGGCAAGTGGCGCCTGGTTTGAAGACAGCACGGAACAACCGCTTGAATTTTCCGAAGGCGCCACCATTGCCGAGCTGTTTCTACAACAGGCGGCAAAAACTCCTGATAAGGTTATTGTCACTGACCAGATAAGTGGTGATAAAACCTATCGCCAATTGATCATGGCGGT
>DRLX01000324.1 GCA_011322715.1 Desulfobulbaceae bacterium | reverse complement strand
GCACTGGCAGCATTCCAGGGTCAGTTCGATAATCGGAGAGCTGCGGTTGGAATTCTGAACCGTTTCAGTAAAGGCATTTGTTTGTAAGCCGTCACAGGCACCCCGCCTTCACGCGGTCACGCATGCCCGCATAGAGGGGGCGGGCTATCGGAGTCTCCGCTACGCTTCATTTACCTGCGGCCAGCCGCGCCTGCACGAATCTACTGCTACCCCTGATCACTTACAGGTTTAAGGTAGATGAAAACACATTGGGGGAAGGCGGAAACAAAAAACCCGCTAACCAGGAATTGGCGCGGGTTAAAAGGAGTTCTTTGGAACTCCTGAGAAGAACAAATGGTGCCGGAGCTCGGAGTCGAATCACATGGCATATTATCTTTAGTTTCATGCAATTAACTACACAGATGCAATTCGGTAATAATAAAATACCCCCTTTTTACCTGCTTTGTGCAACCCTTACCTACTCCTTTTAAGCATAATATGGTGAGGGAACAGAAGGGTAAGCCCTGTTAATATGGCTAAATACACTATCTGATAAAAACCCTACCTCATCATCTTCATAGCTATCCACCGGCAGACCGGATTGTTCATCAAAAAGGAAATCATAAATAGATTGCCGAACAGCATCCCTGCTGGCTTCCTTCTCCCGCCAGTTAGCAATACGCAATTTTTCTTTTTTAAGAGTCATGAGAAGTTCTGTCGCCACCTTTTTCAACTTATCAATGTCCTTTTTGGACAAGTCGGGTTTTACAAGAAGATCATACAAGGCCAGAGTTTCCTCATCCAGACCCTCTTTCAGGGCTCGTGCTTCCTCCTCAGTCAACTCGTCAACAAGACCAAGCAAGGCCTCAAATGTTTTTTCAATAGTGACCCTATCTTTTTCCCGATTATACTCGGCAACAATCTCTTCATAATGCTTTTGAAAATCTGTCCGCAACGGATTCTGGGCAAGTAGTTTTCCTAACCGATCTTCAATAGCGGTTTTCATGCACTGGACTGTTGTCCGTTTAGCTTTACTTCTCTCAAATTCCTGCCTGAGTCGATCAAAGTCGATTCGACTGATATCGTACAACCGCTTTTCTTCTCTTGTCTCAGAGGGGTGTGTATCAATAACTTCATCAACAACCCCGTGCAACTCACGCATTATTTTACTTATATCTACCGCTTCACGGTCTCCCTGCAAACTCTTATAGATGATATTTATGGCATCTCTGGCCGCTCTGTACTCATTAATTTCAGGCAGGATATTGATGCAGGCTTTAAACTTCTTAAAAACAATACGAGCCATTATCTCAAACCGCTTTCTTGTCTGGTCATTCTCATTTACTGCCTCTTTAGCAGCAACTATCTCCGCATTGCGCTTAAAACCTTCTGCCTTAAAAATCCTACTTAGCTTGAAATCCTGCCCCTTCAAAAAATCGCTGACAAGCTGTATTGCCTCTTTTAACTCCTCCAACAGTTCATCATTAGGCCGGGTCGGGTCTTTTTCACCCCCACCTCCACCTCGCCCTTCATCTTCCCGTCCTGCAAAGGTAGCTAAGGCCTTGCGTAAATTTTTCAAGATACCGCAATAGTCGACAATCAGGCCGTTGTTTTTCCCCTCGTCAACCCGATTAGCCCGGGCAATAGCCTGCATTAAGGTGTGGGCCTTGAGAGGTTTGTCCAGGTAAAGGGTAGCCAGTGAAGGCACATCAAAACCAGTCAGCCACATTGCGCAGACAATGGCAACCCGGAACGGATGATCTTTCTTTCGAAAAGCGCTCTCCAAATCAATCCGCTCACCACCCTCTGCAAGAAACCCATTTTTGATCAGCTTACGGTACGGGGTAATATCCAGACCCCAGTTACGAAATTTTTCTACCTCACCTTGTTCTTCACTGATCATCACAGCGATGGTTGTTTCCTTCATCCAGCTAATCTTGCGGTCCTGAAAAAGCTGCTCTTGCTTGTCTGGTATTTGGTTGGACTGAAGTTCTCGCTCCAGGGTTCTGATGCGCTCCTGCCAGTAGAAATCAATGAGTTTATGCATCCGAACACAGGTAATTTTATCAATGCAAACCAATATCGCCTTACCATTTTCCCACCCATTAGAATAGTGTTCGACAAAATCACGGGCTATCTCATCAAGGCGGTCACCAGCGGTAATAATATGATAATCTCTTTTTAACTCCCGCTGTAACCGCTGCTCTACATTGACATTATCAATCTCAAACTCTTCGAGCTTCGCAGCTACTTTCTCATTCAACTCATCAGTTGCCACTCCAAGATCTTCTCCCCGGGCATCATAATAGAGAGGAACGGTTGCTCCATCTTCCACAGCCCTCTGAAAATCATAGGTGGAGACATAATCACCGAACACCCGTTTGGTAATTTCATCATCCGAAAAGAGAGGAGTGCCGGTAAAACCTATAAAGCTCGCATGAGGTAAGGCATTTCGCAAATTCAAGGCCAAGCTACCATACTGGCTGCGATGGGCCTCATCGGTAATAACAATGATATCGTCTCGGTCAGAGTATGGCTGGTCAGGCAGGACCTCTTTATTGAATTTCTGAATCAGGCTGAAGACAACCGACTTGTGTTCACTCAGCAGTGCCTGAAGATGCGTTCCACTTCCTGCCCGGCACGGGTCCTTATCATTGTCTACCAGGCCGCAACCAGCAAAGGTCTTGTATATCTGGGAATCCAGATCTTCCCTATCTGTTAACACCAGGAAAGTGTAGTTTCCCCCCAGCAAACGATGCACCTTTTTAACGAAAAACACAATGGAGTAGGATTTTCCCGAGCCCTGGGTGTGCCAGAAGACCCCTAAGCGGCCGCCTCGTTCACTTTGTGTTTCAACGCTGTGAATCGCCTTATTAACCCCCAAAAACTGATGATTGCGGGCCACAATTTTGGCAGGACTACCACCAGAATCATCAAAAAGAATATAATTCTCGAAGATATCCATCAAGTTTGCCTTGGTGCAGATACCTTTGAGCAGAGTTTCCATGGCTACAACACCCGGCTCATCTTCCTCCAGCCGCTTCCATTCGCCAAAATGCTCATATTTCGATGAAATGGAACCTATCTTAGCCTCAACACCATTACCTATAATAACAGCAGCATTATGATGGAATAGTTGGGGAACAGTATCTTTATAATCGGAAAAATTCTGTTCATAAGCGGCCTTGACATCCTTATGTAGATTTTTCACCTCCATAAATATGAGCGGAATACCATTCACAAAGCCGATAATATCTGCCCGGCGACGATAGATATCTCCTTTTACCCATAGCTCCCGTACTACCAGGAAGTGATTATTTTCTGGATTCCTGAAATCAAAAATCCGTAACCTCTTTTTGGTCCTCTCCCCTTTGTAATTCCGGAAAACAACCTCCACACCATTCCTGCACAACTCATCCTTGATCCTATTTGTGGAGAGAATCAACTGGGAGCTGCTACTTGCCAGAATTTCACGGATAGCATCCCTATATGCCTCATCCGGCAATCCTGGATTCAGTTCAACAAGTTTCCGGCGAAGATAGCGGGTTAAAACCACCTCCTGCTCTGACTCTCTCCCCAATGTGCCATCCGGCCCAAGTTTTTCATCATAGGCATAAATTGACTCATCCCAATTCAGTTCACGCAACAGGTAGTCAGTGGTGGTCTGTTGAACTAAAGTATCTTCACTGAACTGATTCACGTGGTATCCTCAAAAACCTGCAAGTCTGTACCTTAAGTAGTTATTTCAACTGGAACAGCAACACCTATTTGAGTAGCAACTGGTGTATAGATGTCCACTTGCTGCTCGGGAGTAGTTATAGACACAATCAGGGCGTAGCGTGTCTTGCTGTCCCATCTGCCAAGATGAGCCCGCTCACGCCACCAGCCAATGGTTGGATAGACAGCTATCAAATTTGACAGTGCCAAATCAGAAGCATATCCCTGCCAAATGTCTGAGTGGATAGAACCTTTGTTACGGGCTTGTCCCAGTGTCCAATAATCTGCCGCACTGGCAGTCCCGGGGTGCCCATGCTCTTCGTCTCGAGCTGCCTGATTAATTCGGCGTAGAAGGTGTTCTTTTTCCTCTCCGGGAGAATTCAGTTCAAAACGTAACCCGTGCGAAGCATAGCGGTACCGATCTTGCCAACCAATTTCACCAGGCCCGGGCTCTACAAAATAGGAGAGGGTCACCCGCATCTGCACCATGGTATCATCCGGAAGGGATTGCAGGGCCTCCAGAGGCCAGGGGAGTTCATAAAAATGCATATCCTTGGTACGGTATCCACTACCATTTTCCTTTTTGTCATAAGGCTGTATTTCAGTCTGGGCAATCATAGTTAAACTGTTACTGGCAGAGTACAGAGCCTTGTCCAAGTTTGGGACACCATAGCCACAGATACGGAGCAACCGTTTATAGGCAGTCTTACTCTCATCAGGTAAGAACTGTTGTTTAAGTGTTTCTGGCCAGTCGGCAGAATGAACCATAAGAGCCCGAATTGTTTCAGGCCAATAGTCCGGATACTCAGCTTGGATCTGTGCCGCAAACCATGAGGCCTGGGCAGTAGCGGCACTGGTCATGTTAAAAGGATAAAAATGGGCCTGCTGAGGATCAAAAAAGGTAGAGAGGACCGAGAGATCATCACACTCAGTAACAAATCCGGCACCACTTTGAGCAAGATTTCCTCCCTCCATAACAAGTTCAGGTTTGATAGGCCATTTATCATCCCATGGCCAAGAGGTGGTTGAAAAAGGAGAAAGCCCCCCTGCAGGGGCTATTGCTTCGTAACCGGTAAGGGTCCTGTCTCTAATGTGGTCAAGTTCAGTAAAAGCCCCTATGGTTAAGGCATTCCATGATTGTGCCGGGTCATGGATAGATTCCCCAATCTGTATTTTGGGATAATCACTGCATTCTGTAAGCGTCCGAACCTCATTACAGTTTCCAGCACTTACGATAAGAAGTTGTCTCGCATCATTTTCCGCTCCTGAGCATATTTGATCCAGTTCTGCAGACCAAGAGGAAGGTCTCCCCTTATCTCTGGTATCATCTGCTGTAATTGCCATACAGATTATTCGTTTCCTGTTGGCCGCCTGAATCACAGCCTTTGAAACCGCTTGCGACGTGACCAAACCCCATAACTCTGGGTCTGTTCCCCCTGTTGGGGGTAAAATTTTGACCGATTCCAGGCAATGCTGCAGGCGGATCAATTCACTATGGCTCAATATATCCTGCAGGTTCCCAAAAGCTGAGACACCCGCCATTAAAGTACCATGTTTGTCATGGTCATGGGTACCCCAACTGGGATCTACAGCCTGACAATCCTCATCCTGAAGACAGGGGGCCAGCAGAGGGTGGCCGTTATTCACCCCGGTATCCAGAATACAGACAGCAATCTGTGAATCCGAGGGAGCTTCCAGCCGTTCAAGGATGTTTGTTACCCACTCCGCCTGCTCCCTGTTTTCCTGATCCAGCCAGAAAGCGGCTGTTTCCTTGGCACGACGGTATTCGGCAATATCATCAGATAATCTGGTGATTGTTTCCAACTGTTCTCGATTGGCATGAATGATCTTGACCATTCTTTCAGGAAAACGGATCTCACCTGATTTGTACCTTATCTGATGCTCATCCAGCAGTCCGTTGAAGCGTTGCGCCACTTCTGGCAGGTCAGAGCTCAACCAGACTTCACACCACTGGGGCTCATCTGTAGGAATCAGACTTTGGGCATCCTGCCAGAAAGATTCTACTTCAAGGGCCTTACGAATAGCTGAGATACCTTCAAGTAAGGCAGCGTTTTTGGGCTGGCCGGATTTTGCGTTGTCTTCAGTTGCGTAGCGCTCAATCTGTTTGAAGAGCAAATCCTTTTTAGCATTCGGCACATAGACAGTGGCAAAGGTGACCTCGACGCTTTCTTGCTCGTCCTCTTCGCCCTGGACTTTTTCCCTGCGGACATTGAGAAGGCGGGTCCAGTTTTCCCGATTTTGCCCCCGTAAATTTTCAAGACTCCTGGTGATCAGCTCGTATCCTTTTTCACCTTTAAATTCCAGATAGACGCCATTCCGGTGGGAGTGATAAACGACCGCATCGTTTTCAGCATCTGTCCAGGCCTGCTGCAACTGTTGCTGGAGAAAATCGCTATGACCCTGGCGATTTCGGGGAGGACGGTCTTTGCCGTTACCACCCCCTGTGGGAGTGAAATTCTCTTGCTCAAAATCAGTGATAACAAGATGAGGTAAATTGACTGGCATCCCGACTACTCCCTGGTCCCTTTATGAACCTCTTGCCGCTCATGCAAGGTAAGCAGAAGATGGGTAGCAGAAATCTTCTTACGATCGGCCAGGATAGCATTCTTGATAGCATCTCGACAGGCGAGGTCTATCTCTGCATGGCTCAAGCCTTTGCTATCCTGAAGTACCTTGTGCCAAGCAAACTGTGCCTCCATAAAGGTTCCCAATATATTGACAATGAGGGACTTTCGTTCCTCTATCTTAGGATTGTCATAATAGAGCACATCATCAAAGCGACGAAACAAGGCCCGATCCAGGAGTCTCGGGTTATTGGTTGCCGCAATGATGAGGCTATCCGAGCTGTCCTGTTCAATGAACTGGAGAAAGGCATTGAGGACCCGGCGCATCTCGCCCACCTCATTATCCAAGGAGCGATCACCGCCAATGGCATCAAACTCGTCAAAGAGATAGACTCCATGTTCCTGTTGGATCAGGTCAAAGATCTGCCGCAACTTGGCACTGGTCTCGCCCATGAATTTGGTCACCAACCGATCCACCTGGATGGTGTGGAGTTGCAGGTGGAGCTCCTTAGCCAGCACCATGGCGCTCATGGTCTTGCCGGTTCCCGGCGGGCCGATGAGCAAGATCTTGCGGCGATGTTTCAGACCGTGGGATTTCAATTTTTCCTGCTGGCGGTATTCGTGGAGCACCCGCTGCAAGCGCTCCCTGACCTCCGGCGGCGTCACCATGGCCGTGAGCGGTACGGTTGGTTCTTCGGTGAGTACCAGCCCTTGCAGGTTCCTGGGGAATGATACCAGCCTGGGGCCTTTCTTCTTGCGCTCAGCATCAATGATATCACGAATATCATGGGCCAGGGCAGTATGCCCTTGCCGGGCTTCATGGGCAGCCACCTGCAAAGCAATGCTGAAAAAACGTTCAGAATCCTCACTAAACTTGGAACGGATCAATGATTTAAGCTGTTCTGCGGTTGCCATGGGTTATACCTCTATCTCGCCATTCATCAGGCGGGGCAGGAGAAGGTCACGGGCCTGGGCTAGTTTTTGGTTATATTGCTCAAGTTTATCAATCTGTTTACGAATGAGCCCGACCTTTTCGTTAAACTCTGCTTTAATATTTTCTTTTGGCATCATTATCGGACGACTGTATGCAAAATCTCGATTGAGCCCTGGAACTGCTACATCAGTATTGATGAAAGTCATATTAATCAAGGCATAATAGAGGTACAAATTAGACTCTTCTGGGAGAATAAAATAAACTGTATCAATAGGCCAGCAATCACAAACTGACCAGAACACACTTCCGACATTACCTTTTCGTCCAATAATTATAGCTGGGGATTTGACAATGGCCTTGTTGTGGAAACCTACAACGCCACTTGAACCATAAACGAGAAAATTTCCTTCAATCCTATTATCCTTTTTCAGTGCCTTGCCATAATTTAGCGTAGCGCACTCACCCAGAGTCTTGCGCCCCCACCCCTCCGGGATGCCATCAATGATTTTGGTGTGTTCGTGGCCGGGGAAGCGGAGGTGGACAAACCACTCCTTATAAAGCAGCCGGGCCGACTCCTCCAGCAACTGTATCCGCCGCCGGTTGTTTTCGATCAGGTCGTCATAGGCAGAGAGAATGGAAGCTATATCTTCCTGTTGGCCCTGCGGGGGTAGTGAAATCTCCATTTCTTTCAATCTAACAATTGTATATGCTGACTGAGATGTCCCTATTGTGCATTTTTGAAGCTGCATTTTTCCTTCTGGGGAAACCAGCCAGTAATACAAATACCTGCTGCAAATTTCTTTAAAGTTTCTAAACCAAGTCAGGTTTCCATCTTTAAAGTAAAACTCTTGTTGATTATTCACCTGAAAAGGAACTCCTAATGTCCCGACCGAAGACAGAAGGATATCGCCATATTGTGGAACACCAAACTTAGACTTAATTTCTTCGTATTTATTGGGGGATATAAAAAGCTGGGTTGATATCTCTACAGCGCCGTTATATTTTTCAATAATTTCCTTCCCTCTATAAAATGGAACTCCTTCTGGCAGGTAATCTTTGGCATAAATCCTCTTGCTTGAAGTAATATCACACAAATCTTTAATTTTGAACGAAGGCCAGTTCATACCCCCAACCCCTCAAAATTCCGGGCAATCTTCTCCGCTAACTTTACGGCCTCTTCATTCAACCCTGTCAACTCCACATGTATTGCAGTTAAGGCCTCCTCAAAGTCAAAATCCTCGTCCACCTCTTCCGGGGCCACGCCCACATAGCGGCCCGGGGTCAGGCTCCAGTCATTGGCTGCCAGTTCTTCCTGGTCAACCAGCTTCACCAGACCTTCCACATCACAGAGCTGGCCATCCGGAAAGCGGGAGAGGAGCCAGTGGGCCTGTCGGTAAAAATAGCGAACCTGCTTAAGTTGCGCCACCGCCTCTTTCCGGGCAGCTTCCGCCTGTTTCTTGAGACTGTTCCGGCGGCTGCCATTGATCTCTGTACTCCACAGCTCACTCTTTTTGGCGTGGAGTTCCTTTTCACAGATATCAAGCAGACGGCCTGTTAATTTAAAGACATGATCGGCCAATTTCACCAGGTCACGGCTCTGGTCTGCGAGTCCTGCCAACCCTTGATCGTTTTCAATGAAGTCCCGCAATTCCTGTACAGTCTCGCCGGACATCTCCTGCCATTGCTGGCTGGCATCCCTGGCCAACTGGAAAAAGCCCGTGCTGGAATCCTGCAATTCAGCAATCGTTGTTACAAGTTCATCGTAGGTTTCGGCCTGTTTCCCATCGTTGGGCTGGCTCTCGACAAAGGGTTGCATGGCGGTATGTAACGCCTCAACACATCTCTGGTATCCTGCCAGCAATTCATCATCTTGCGCCTGAGCAAAGCTCTGCTCCGCATACCCCTTGAGCAGGTCAATAAAGCGGTCAGTCTGGCCCCGGTAGAGCCAGATAATGGCGGTAATATTTTGCAGCTGTTCCGGGCTGAAGTCATAAATCTTGCGGGTCACCTTGCGATAGATATTGCGGGCATCAAGCATCAGCACCTTATCCTGGAGCCCGGAAGGTTTGTCCTTATTCAAGAACCAGAGCTGACAAGGCACGGAGCGGGTGTAGAAGAAATTACCCCGAATATCAATCATGGCATCCACATGACCGGTCTTGATCAGGGCCTCCCGCATCTTGGCCTCATTCCGCCCGGCGCTGGAGGCCTGGGAGGACATGACGAATCCGGCCCGGCCTGTCTCGTTCAGGTAACTGTAGAAATAGGAAATCCACAGATAATTACCGTTGGAAACCTTGCCCTTCTTATTGACACCGGGCAGGCCAAAGGGCAGACGATGGCCCACATCGGACTTGATCTTATCCGCATCCACCTCATCCACATTAAAAGGCGGATTAGCCATGACATAGTCGGCCTGAGAAAAGAGACCGTCATGGGGGTCTTCATAGTAGGTGATGGCCTTCTGGATATTGCCCTCCAGACCATGAACAGCCAGATTCATCTTGGCCAACCGAATGGTGGTAGGGTTCTTCTCCATGCCGTAGAAGGTCAGCAACTCGCCGGGGTTTCGCTGCAGACGCTCCACAAAATGGGCAGACTGGACAAACATACCGCCCGAGCCACAGGCCGGGTCAAGCACCTTGCCGTGGTCTGGCTCAATGACATTGGCAATGAGTTGCACAAGAGAGATCGGGGTAAAAAATTCACCGCCGTCATGGGCTTTAAGATCGGCAAAACCGGTGAGAAAATACTCATATATACGACCAAAGATATCACCAGTGGCCTTTTTCAACTCTTCCGGATTCAGGGTGCGCAACAACTGGCCCAACACCTCGTTGTCCAGTTCCCGATATTCTGCCTTGGGCAACTGGTCTTTAAGGTTGCTATAATCTTTTTCGATGGACTCCATGGCCTGGATAATGGCCTCGGCTCGGTCGTCGGCATCAGTTAGGGCCACCAGGGAATCAAATTGGGCAGCTTCAGCAAGAAAAATCGCCCCTTTCTGGGAGAAATCCTCTTTGGTCAGGGCCCGAGTGCGGCCACCCCTGGAGGGCAGTGTGGCGACAACCTCTTCCTTTACTTTCAGAAAACGGCTATAGGCATGGCGCAGGAAAATCAGCCCCATGACCGGCATAAAGTATTCGTTACTGGCGTAATTGGAATTGGCCCGCAGGGTATCAGCCGCCTGCCAGAGCCGTTTCTCAATTGCCTCTATATTTTCAAGCTGTGCCATGAGTTTTCCTTCTATTTTTCCCCGAAATCAACACTGGCCCCAGATTCAACCCACTGGTCAACCTGGTCATGCTTGAACATCCAACGCCGTCCAACCCGGTGCTCCGGCATACCACGCTTGCGGGTCCACTTGTACACCGTCTCCCTGGTGACATTGAGATAGTCACATATTTCATTGATCTTGAGCCATCTATCTTCCATGTTTTCAAGCTATTATCATATATTCAGTCATTTACCATAAACTACGCCAAAACCGCTTTTACTACAAGCCGTTTGTCGATTATAGAAGGTTATGATGGAATATAATGATTTCTTATGAAACAGTCCTCACGATTATCAGCTCTCAGCATATCTCTGAAGACAACGCATCAATTCTGCTTCGCATCTCTTTCATGTACTCCTGGCTCTCTACCTCTTCCGCTGTTGTCGGGCCGACAAACCAGAAAGCTGCCTGTGCCGGGGCAAGATCAATGGTGCTGAGAATGTATTTGGCCGCCTCAAGCTGCATCTTCTCACTGTTTGAAGAGGCAAGGATACTCTCAAGAGCGGCTATGGAAGCCAAGGCAAGGCCACGAAAACGATTCCTGGCTTCATTACTCCGGTGGACGGCTTTAGCCCGCCAAAGGCGCTTTGTCCGTGGTTTAAAACCACCGTCTTTTAGACGCTTTCTCTTTCAGTCGGCGGTTCAGCCCGCCGAGCTTTAATTCCACCAGCTTTCAGCTGGTGGTCGTTTAATTTTAGGTTTTGCGTTGCGGACCTGAACTGCTGTAAGCTCTGCCATGGCCGAACCTCCAGGGAAAAGTGGGTACAAATTGTACGGGTATGTGGTTCCTTTGAAACCATACCTGCCTTTGTACCCGATTTATGAGGTGGCAATCAGCGAAAAAAGATGGAAGAGTGCGGAAGCAAAAACCCGCTATCCTTAAGATGGAAGCGGGTTTCATGGACATTCACGGAAGTGAATGGATTAGATAATGGTGCCGGAGCTCGGAGTCGAACCGAGATGGAGTTGCCCCCGCTGGATTTTGAGTCCAGTGCGTCTACCAGTTTCACCACTCCGGCACAGGAAATGAAGTGCCCATGTAATACTGCACCTGGCTTTTTGCTGTCAAGAAGAAAGCGACCTCTGGTGGAGATAGATTGTCACTTGCGGCGCGATGG
>DRLX01000323.1 GCA_011322715.1 Desulfobulbaceae bacterium | reverse complement strand
GCGGACGGTGACATGACGATGACACCGGCATCACGATAGATGGGTAATGCCGCCTTGGTCGCACCCGAGCAGATATGACCGATAACCACGTTTACACCTTCACTGACCAATTTGGTCGCAGTGTTGGTCGCCACTTCAGGCTTGCAGACATCATCTTCCACCAGCAGCTCAACCTTGGCGCCGTTGATACCGCCCTTGGCGTTGATATCCTTGACCACCAGTTCGGCAGCCTTTACAGTAGGCAAGCCGTAGGAGGCAAGATCACCGCTGTGGGCCCCTGCAACTCCGATTTTAATGGGTTGTGCCGCCATGGCCCCGACGGTCATGCCGGTGGTAAATGCCGCCATAGCAATGAGTGTAAGCAGTTTGTGATGCATTTTCACGTCTGATACCTCCAAAATGTAGTTGATTGAAATGAAGAACACCTTATTGATAGAGTCCCCGCCTTTCATACCTCATCAGGGAAAAATTTCACGGCAAAAATGACTCTTTGGCCAAATTACTTGTAAAGAAGATACCTGCAAAGAAGACGATGGGATGAAAAATACCTTTACAGGATGAAAGGGAATTTTTACCGTTGAGGGTGTCGTAAAAACTTCGATCTATGGCGTCCTGTCCCGGGGTGATTCATGGGCATACTCCCTATATAGTTGAGACCTACCCCGGAACACTACTCCTCGGAGTCTTCGCTTAACTGTATGTCTGTGTTTTTACTTAGCCGTCTTTGAAAAAAAATTGACTTTTTACAAGTTCATCACCATTGATCGACGGCATTATTATATTGATGCTTTAATCTGAAAATAGGATTCGCATGTTTTAAGTGTAATCTGTCTATTTTTCGTCATTTTGTTGCGATCCGGACTGTAAAATCCGGCCCTGCCCCTGCTGGTTTATGGAAACAAAACTTCTCTTCATGCTCGGTCGGCCCTTTTCCCCGGTGTACGGTGCTCTGATGCGTATGCGGGAAGGGTGTTATCGCCATGGTCTGTTCACGAGCGAGCGATTGCCGGTGCCTGTTATCAGTGTGGGCAACCTCACCCTGGGCGGCACCGGTAAAACACCCATGGTGCAATACATGGCGCGGTTGCTCCTGGAACACGGTTACAAACCGGCGGTTATCAGCCGGGGATATGGCGGCTCCACCAAAGAGGCCGTCAATGTAGTGTCCGACGGCCGCGATGTTCTGCTGCCGGCGGACCTGGTCGGTGACGAGCCCCGTCTTCTCGCCGAAACCCTGCCCGGTGTTATGGTGCTGACAGGCGTTGTCCGTCGACTTCCGGCCAGGTATGCCGTAGACATGGGGGCCGACGTGCTGCTGCTTGACGATGGATTTCAGCACATGGCCGTGGCCAGGGACCTGGACCTTGTTCTTTTTTCCGCCGATCATCTTGCCGGTAATTCCAGGATATTTCCCGGCGGCGACCTGCGGGAACCGGTAGCGGCCCTGGGCCGGAGTTCCTGCTTTGTCCTGACAAATGTTACGGATGACAACAAACAGAGAGCAGATCGTTTTGGTTCCCTGCTGAGGCAACGATTTCCGAAAAAAGCCATCTTTATGAGTTCTGTCCGGGTCACTCAGTATGTACAGCGGGATAATGCCGACAGGTTCACCCTTTTCAAAGAAAAACCGGTTGCCTGTGACCGGGCGCTTGCCCTCTGCGGTATCGCCCGTCCCGAGTCGTTTAAAAAAACGCTTGCCGACTGCAACATAGATGTATGCGATTTTTTGGCCATGCCCGATCATCACAGATACAAAGAGGCGGATATTGCCCGCATCCGCTTTAAAATAAAGAAGCAGGGAGCGCGTGGTGTTGTGACCACGGAAAAGGACATGGTCAAGCTTGGCGGAGTGGAGTTGGGGGTTCCCGTCTATGGACTTCGTTTGCGGGTCGAGGTGGAGAAGGAGTTAACGGCTATGGTCTTGACGACTGTTTCCGGGTATCTACAAAAGAAAAATGGATCAACCGGTCTGGAATGACGTAGATTTTTGTTGTTCTACTCCAGCGATATGCTTCTCAAACCGGCATGGTGGTTCGTGCGGAGGAATGTTTCATCCGTAGTATTTTCCGGACGGAGAAAGCGATGGTTTTTTTGTTTTCCGGCAAATTGAACGAGTGTGAAGATCAGGGCGAAAATGTCCCAAAATATAATTGAAAATCACAGGATTAAGGCAGTTGTCCGTCTGTGTCGAATAATCAACAATTGCGGCATTTTTTGCGATTTGTGGATTTATTGACACGTACTTCCCAGGGTAAATGAGAACGGTATTTGATGGAATAGTCTCTGTAATCCACTGATTTTCCGGTAATAATCATGGTTGTTTTCCTGTAGTTTTCTCGGTACAATTTATTGGTCTGTTTCTTGCATAGTTCAAAATATAATACTCTTTCGCATTATTTTTTTATAAAGGATTTTTATGAGTTCACATATAGAACCCCATCAATACACTCTTCGTCGTCCGGTCAGTTGTTGTGGTATTGGTCTACATACGGGCCGGCCCGTGACCATGACGTT
>DRLX01000322.1 GCA_011322715.1 Desulfobulbaceae bacterium | reverse complement strand
GGTAATGCCCCGATACCCACATCAGGGACAAGGTCCATATTTACCGAGGATTTATCAAGTTCGGTTCGATACTTTTTTAAGATAAAATGTTTGAACCCTCCCCCCTGCTCCGTAAGAACGGCGGTATACAGCGGCGTCTCGATAGTAATATCCCGGGCATCGGGATCTTCGGCAATAACCGGCGCTGCAGGTTGCACGACAGCGGGTTTCGGCGTTGCGGCCACCGGTTTGTTTGCTGTCTGTGTCGCCGCTCCCTGTGCACTCGTGTTCTTTTTTTCCACCTGCTGGACGGTATTCTGTTGCTGTTTGACGGCAGGCTTAACAAAGAGATATTGATAGCCGAATAGAATAATAAACGACAAAACTATTGCCAGAAAGGCTCGTTGAAGATCCATGAATTTTTCTTTCCTTGAATTAAAAAATAGCACCGAAAGATGTGCAGCATGCAATCGTCCCCGTCGTGCAGGACAAACGACATTCAGCGCACGGGGTCATAGCCGCCACGCGAAAAAGGATGGCAGCGGAGAATTCGCCACAGGGCCATGGCTACCCCTCGTAGGGGGCCATATCGCCCTATAGCCTCAACTGCATACTGGGAGCATGTCGGCGTATAGCGGCAGGTCGGCGGGAAAAGCGGTGAAATACAAACCTGATAGCCGCGGACACAAAAAAGACAGAGACGCGTGATAAACCCACAAGGCTTTATTGGGGGTTCGGCATTTTGAATGTTTTCTCGACAGGAATAACACATAGCCTATGCCGCCCCGCCGTCGGCACGCAACAGACCGATCACAGCCGACAGAACCTCGGAAGGTGATCGCAGTGAAAACCCGGGTCGGACAGTCACAACGATATCACTCTTTTTCGGAAATGACTCTCTGTGTAGACGAAAGGCCTCACGAATAATACGTTTAATTCTATTTCGATCAACGGCCCTGCCGGTTTTTTTCCGGACGCTGATTCCCAACCTGTTCCAATCTGCGGAACTATCGGCATAGATCAGAGAGAACCCCTTTCCATGCAATCGTCTTCCCCGGTTGTAGACCCGATCAAATTCCTGTTTTTTTTGTAACAGACAGGTCTTGGGAAGTCTGTAAAGCCCGGTAGCCATCAGGCGGATAACTGTTTTCGACCTCGTGCACGACGACGTTTAATAATGGCCCGACCGGCACGGGTACTCATACGCACGCGAAAGCCATGGGTTCGTTTTCTCTTGATATTGGAGGGCTGAAATGTTCGTTTACTCATATTCTATTCCTTGTATTCCATTCAATCTAAGATTATCTTTCTCATTCTCTATCCTCGACACCTCAAAAGCAACACTGTTATTCCGAAGCCTGCGCTAAAGACGGCTCATGCGGAAAGAGTTCAAGCCACGACACGAGCAGAGAGGGAGAAAACATCATGGGTATGGCAACCATCTATATAATAAAAATTTACTATTTTAATCACAGCAACCAACTCTGTCAAATTATTTAACCGCCAATCTGTGTTTTATCTATGAGCCTGTTGATTTAATTGAATTTCGTGGTTTCGCATCTCGCGTACTTCGTTCGAAGCCGGACAAACGTAGACTTCGAGGTGAATGAAAAATATTTATTTCATTCACCTTGCTGAAATTAGCCCTATAAAACCATGGACATTACAAAACTTGACTGGAACCTCCTCTGGAAACAGGCAAAAAGTAAAAAAACCTGGAAATCCAAAAAAGCCGCCGACTGGGACAAAAAGGCTCTCTCCTTTGCCAAACGAACATCCACCTCCTGTTATACCGAACGTTTCCTTGATCTGCTTTCCCCTCGTTCTGAATGGTCGGTTCTCGATGCCGGTTGCGGACCCGGCACCCTGGCTCTGCCGCTTGCCGACAGTGTCCGCAGGGTGACCGGCCTTGATTTCTCTGAAAAAATGCTTGAGATTCTGGCGTCTAAGGCAGACGAAAGAGGACTAACCAATATTAGTCTCCAGCATTGTTCCTGGGACGATGATTGGCAGGCGCATGGCATCCGCCCACACGACATTGCCATTGCCTCACGTTCACTTGCCGTAGCCGACCTGAAATCCGCTCTTATCAAGCTCACCGCCCATGCCCGCAGTCTGGTTGCCGTTACCGATCGGGTCGGACCTGGACCCTTTGATCCTGATGCCTTTGCCGCCATCGGCCGTCCTTTATCCACCGGACCCGATTATATTTACACCATCAACCTCCTCCACCAGATGGGTTATTTACCGAAAATCGACTATATTGAGCTTGAAAAAGAAATAGACTATCGTGATGAGCAAGAGGCCATGGAAGGTTATTTATGGATGTTTCGTGACCTTGACTCAGAGGAAAGAAAACAGTTGAAAAATTACCTGCGCTCCATTACCACGTTGAACGACGACGGCAGCGTGACCATACACCGAAGTCGCCCTCCGATATGGGCATTTATCAGCTGGGTACCGTCAAACCGATTACACTGATTGGATAACAAATATTACCTCAAAGCCATATGTATTTTGGGCCGATAACATAAAAATTTCATGGATACTTTTGATATTGCCGTCATCGGGGCTGGCCATGCCGGCTGTGAAGCGGCTCTTGCCGCAGCTCGCATGGGATGTAAAACTCTGGTCTGCATCATAAACGTTGATACCATCGGCGCCATGTCCTGTAACCCTGCCATTGGAGGCCTGGCAAAGGGCCATCTGGTCAAAGAGATCGATGCCCTGGGCGGAGAGATGGCGAAAAACATTGATGCCACCGGTATCCAGTTTCGTCGGCTCAATACCAGCAAAGGCCCGGCGGTCCGTTCTTCAAGGGCCCAGGCGGACCGGTTGCTCTACCGACTGCGGATGAAAAATATCCTGGAGAACCAGGAAAATCTTGAAATCCGCCAGACCGTGGTCGATGAAATCCTCACGAAAAACGGTTCGGTCACCGGCATTCGCACCTCCCTTGACGAGGTGATCCATGTGTCCGCCGTAGTCGTTGCCACCGGCACCTTTCTCAATGGGCTTATCCATGTGGGCCTGAAACACTTTCCAGCCGGGCGCATGGGCGACGCGCCCTCCACCAAATTAGCGCGGTGGTTTGATGCCCAGGACTTTGCAGTCGGCCGCATGAAAACCGGCACCGTCCCCAGGCTGGATGGTACAACCATTGACTACTCCCAGTTAACCGCCCAATATTCCGACGATCCACCCAACCTTTTTTCATTTACCTCCAGCGGTGCCCCACCCCTTGAACAGCGCCCCTGCTATATTACCTATACCAACGAAACCACCCATGAAATTATACGAAACGCCATAGACCAGTCACCCATGTATGCCGGTATTATAGAAGGTATCGGCGCCAGATACTGCCCTTCCATCGAAGATAAGGTCATGCGGTTTCCGGAGAAAAACCGACATCAGATTTTTCTGGAACCGGAAGGACTTGACACCGTTGAAGTGTATCCCAACGGTATCCCCACCAGCCTGCCGCTCCAGGCGCAGATGGATATGGTCCACTCCATTGTCGGCCTGAAAAATGCACGCATAATCCGGCCCGGTTATGCTATTGAATATGACTATATTGATCCCCGCAGCCTTCGCCCGTCACTGGAAACAAAAAAAATAAACGGTCTCTTTCTGGCCGGTCAGATAAACGGCACCTCCGGCTATGAAGAAGCGGCCGGGCAGGGGTTGATGGCTGGAATCAATGCGGTAAAGAAAGTACGACAGGAAGAACCGCTGATCCTGGACCGTTCCCAGGCCTATATCGGCGTTCTCATTGATGACCTGGTGACCCTGGGAACCAGAGAACCATACCGGCTTTTCACCTCACGGGCGGAATACCGGCTGCTGCTCCGGGAAGACAACGCCGACCTGCGTCTGCGTGAAATCGGTCGTGAAATCGGTTTGATCGATTCGGAAACCATGCAGGGCTTTGTCCACAAAAAGAAAAGTATTGAAGAGGCGGTCCGCCTGCTCAACCGGGAGCGTATTCCGCCGAATCAATCCGTCAACAGCATTCTGACCTCCTTTGCCTCAAGCCCCATCGACCAGGCGATGACCATGGCCGATCTGCTTCGGCGACCGGAAATCACCCTGAAACGACTGGCAACAATTGTTCGCAGCTGCGATCAATTGCCCCTCACCGATCCCGGAAAGATACAATTTGGCGATGAAGTGGAACTTGTAGTTAAATATGCAGGCTATATCAAACGGCAACAGGAGCAGGTCGAACGTTTTAAAAAACTTGAATCCGTTGAACTGCCGCCGGACATGCCCTACAACGAGCTTGCTGGTCTTTCCACGGAAGTTGTCGAGAAACTCTGCTCAATTCAACCGCGATCCCTTGGCCAGGCCCTGCGCATATCAGGCGTCACCCCGGCGGCCATTTCCGTACTCCAGGTCCATTTAAAAAAAACCGGCAGATTATGAGCCCTGCCTAACCTCCACGATGCACTCCCTCGTCTGATAGAGAAACCAATGATCAGCTATCCGCATATCGACCCGGTAATATTCCGCCTCGGCCCTCTGCAAGTCCGATGGTACGGCCTGATGTATGTTCTCGGCTTTGTGGCCGCCTACCTGCTGGCCCGCTACCAGGCGAGAAAATTTCACTGGCAGAGGATGGAAGAACATCTCGACAACCTGAACCTAGCCATCATCCTCGGTGTCATATTAGGCGGACGTCTGGGCTATGTTGTGTTCTATAACTCCAGCTATTACCTGCACCATCCTTTGGAAATTTTTGCCACCTGGCAGGGAGGCATGTCCTTTCACGGGGGGTGTATCGGCGTCCTGCTGGCCGGATTATATTATTGCCACCGCCACAGGATTGATTACTGGAAGACAGCGGATCTCTACGTGGTTACGGTTCCCATCGGCCTGGGACTTGGTCGAATAGGAAACTTTATCAACGGTGAGCTTTACGGCCGCATAAGCGAAGTCCCCTGGGCCATGGTTTTCCCCGGAGGAGGGCCGGCACCAAGACATCCCTCACAGCTTTATGAGGCATTTTTTGAAGGGATCATCCTCTTTTCCATTCTTTGGACCCTAAAAGGAAATCCCTGGAAAAAAAACAACCCCTGGCCCCACGGCTCCATGCTTGCGCTTTTTCTCTGCCTATATGGAATTTTTCGCTTTCTGATAGAATTTGTCCGCGAACCCGACCCCCAGTTGGGAATAGTGTTTCTCGGCATGACCATGGGCCAGATTTTAAGCCTTGCCATGTTTTTCTCCGGGGTGATACTCTATTGCCTTCTGAAAAAACAAAAAAAGCCTTCGTCATCTCCTGAGCAGAGATAACGAAGGCTTCATGCGGTAAAAATAGCCCGTCGAACAACAGGCCGGAAGTATTAACAAACCGACAGTGTCCCGCTCAACGTCGGCCACGGGAGAAGATAATTATCCAGCAATACGCCGGATTCTACTGTACTTTCTCTAAAAGCCTTTTCCCTGGACGAAATTTGACCACCTTGCGGGAAGGTATCGGGACGACCTCCCCTGTTTTTGGGTTCCGACCGAGACGTGGGGCCCTCTTGACGATACTAAAGCTTCCCAGGCCGACCAGAGTCACCCGTTCCCCTTCTTCCATTGCCGAGGCCATGGAAGACAACAAACCATTCAAACCTTTTTCCGCAGCCACCTTGCTGATATGCGCAGCACTGGCAATGGATTCGACCAAATCGTTCTTGTTCATCCCTCACAACTCCTTCAAAAAAAAGACAAATTCGCAGTATCCCCTGCACGCCAACAGAATCTTACAACAACAATGTAACAGAAGTTGGAATAAAAACAATTGATGGTATTACTCATTTTTTTATAGGTATATTTACCTATAACCGTTGGCACAGAAGGAAAAACAGTGAAAAATTAACCGGCAGAGTCTTCAGTTTTACTGAATGAGCGTAGACTCTTTTTGCCGTCCCCAGTATAAAAAAGGACAATAGAAACGGCTATAATGACCATGCCGACAACGGAAGAAAGATGAGGAGCTTCATCTGGAAGGAGGAGCCAGCTGAAGATTGCACCAAAGACCGGAATAATGAATTTCCACAGATTGAGCTGCGAAACCTTTACATCCGGGCGCTGTAACAACACAAACCAGAGGCTGAAAGCAACCGC
>DRLX01000321.1 GCA_011322715.1 Desulfobulbaceae bacterium | reverse complement strand
GGTCAAGGCCGGGGCGGACATAATTTCTCCGGCGATTGCCTTTGGTTTGATATGCGCATGCAGAAGACCGATTAATTTTTCTTCGGCTTCAAACAGGGTCATCTCCTTAATGGTCGCCGATGCCGCCGAGGCATGGCCGCCCCCTCCGAATTCGCGGACGATACGGCCGACATTGACCTCCGGAACCCGACTACGTGCTATCAAATACATCCGCTCGCCCATACATATCAGGCCAAACAGGACATTGATGTTTTCCATAACCATGAGCCTGCGGAGAAGGACGGCAAAATCATCAACATACTGCGGCAGCGTCAACTTGACGATGACCACATCAACCGAGTTGATACTGTAGGTCCGGGCCTGCTTGAGCAGTTTGCCAAGCAGGCTTATCTGGGCGCCGCTCAAGTCATGGGAAACAAATTGAGTTACCACGTCCAGGTTGGCCTGCAGTTGCAGGAGCCGGGCCGCTGTTTCCATATCTTCGGCAGTGGTGGTTGAGTGGAGAAAACAGCCGGTATCCTCATAGATGCCAAGTGCCATGAGCGTGGCTTCTTTCACGGTTATTTCGATTCCACGTTCCTGAAATATTTTTCCGAAGATAGTGGTGGTGGAACCGACCGGCTCTATGAATTCGACGGTTCCCCGCATGTCTGTAGGGTTGTCGGGATGATGATCATAGAGGTGCAATTCAAGGCCGGGGTTGTCAAGGCATTCCTTCAGACGTCCGATACGGTGCGGATGACGGGTATCAACCACTATCAGGCGGGTAACCGCCTGCATGTCGATGTGCTTGACCTTTTTGAATTCATAAATATTGCTGAATTCCTGGGCAAGGAAATCCCGGACGTTTTTTTCCTGGGAACCGGCAAAGACAAGTTCGGCTTCCGGATAAATTTTTTTGGCCGCGATCATGGCCGCCAGACCGTCAAAATCCGCATTTATATGGGTGGTTATAACATCCATATGGGCAGTATACTCCATGCAGGAAGGGCGGCAACAGGAAAAAAACATGGTCGGAGTGGTTCTCCGGAGGAGGAGAAGTTATCCGTTTGCGGTATCGGTTTCCGCTCTGACAAGAAAAATGTCCTGGTTGTCCGGCAGTTGTACAATCTTGTCCAGGGGGATCATTGCGGTGTCTATGGAAATGGAGGAGAGAATATGTTGCAGCTGTTCAGTCCGGTTCCGAAAAAAACGTGTCAATGTAGCGTGTCTCATCAGTATTCCTTGACGAAGGAATGGCTCCACGGTGTCGTCGGCAACCCTGTTGAACAGTTTCAGCGTCACAAATTCATACCGGCTGTGATCTTCCGGCTTAGGAGGTGGAGGAAGTGTGCGTAGACCGGCGTGTGGACCGCCTTTGCGGAAGATTGCGCCTGCCAGTCCCGGCATGGCTGCGGAAAGAGCCACAGTGCTTCCCGGCATAAGGGAGTGCGCCGGCGAATCTGCGGCACTGCCATTGATGAAAATGGTTTCAATCCTGTTGTGGATATATTCCCGGTTAAAACCCGGTAGGTCGAGAAGTAATGTTTCCAGGGGAATCGGATCGGTGCAGGGGATGAGAAATCCTCGTTGCAGCAGGGTGGCAAGTCGCTTGATGTGCTGCGGAGCGGGTATCAACGTGAGGACGGGATAGTGTGTTGCGTTCATATGGGTCACTGTATCCATTGATAGATCATCGGTAGGCTGAAAAATGAAATGAGAATGCCGAATCCAACCATGGCTGAGGTGAGTCCCGGTTTCAGCTCGGCAATGGACGCCAGTGCACCCGCCGTCACCATCGGCGGCATGGCGGTCTCAAAGAGTGAAACCCGCACTGCCGGGCCGGTAAGACCGAAAAATTTGCAGGCCAGCAGAAAGAGCACGGGTGTTATGAGCAACCTGATGAAAAGACCAATGGCAAAGGGCGCAATTTCATGGCGTGGTAGTAGAAGTTGCATTTGAAAGCCGATGGCCACCAGGACGACGGGAACCAGGGACCCGGCAGCCATGGTCAACGCCGGCTTGATAGTGGCCGATAATGGTGATATGGGAAGAAAGAGCGCTGCCAGTAGGGCGAGAAATGGTGGGAAGGCGATGATTTTTTTTACGACCTGTCCCGGACCGGGGCGGGCGCCCTTGCCATACAGGGCCAGGATCAGGGTGCCATAGGTGGCCAGGGCCAAAAAAGAGCCGAACTGGTCATATAAAACGGCATAGGGAACCGCTGAAGTACCGAAAAACTGTTCCACCATGGGGATGCCGAGAAATGAGGTGTTTCCCAGTGGAACAACCAGTAACAGCGCGCCGGTGGTTTCTCGGGGCCAACAGCTCAGTCTGCCGGCCAGCAATACCAACAGGGCGGAAGTAATCAGCACCACCCAAGGCATGAACACGGCCACCAACATATGTGAGGACAGTGTCAGCGAGGGGATCTGGAGCAGGATCAGGGCCGGTAAGGCAATGTAAATAACATACAGGTTAAGGCTTCGATCGGTCTCTTTTGGGAATACGGGCAAACGTCTGAGGAGTACTCCAAGGCCAAGAAAGAGAAGAAAGGGGAGTATCCGGTGCATGTAAACGGGGTTTTGAAAATCGCCGGCTTCGACGTTTACAGGCTGATAACCGCCGCGTCGTCGCAACAGATCTCGATCAGTTCCATGGCGGTTGCCATGCGTGCTCCCTCTATGAGATCTTCTTCATCAATCTGTCGTGCCTTGGCGCAGGGGGTGCAGGCAAGCAGTGGTACCTCATGGGCCTGCAGGTAGGTCATCAGGTCATCGGCAACATCACCGGTTGCTGCTTTGAGATTATCGATCATTCCTTTCTTGACCAGGTTAACGGCCTCGTCAAGCAAAAAGACCTTGACGTTTTTTCCCTCTTTATGGGCAACGGTGGCCAAGTGGATACCACGGGTTGATCGATTGG
>DRLX01000320.1 GCA_011322715.1 Desulfobulbaceae bacterium | reverse complement strand
GCGGGCATTTGGATGGAAAATCGCTAGTGGGGTCTTACAAGAAACATAAGCTCATCATGCTGAAATACTGGTGTTTTAAGAATAAGGTGTGATATTTTTTATAAACTCCTGTTAAAGGATCACATCCACACCAAACGTCGTGGAGTCATAGTTACATCGTCTATGAAACTGGTCTACCTTTCTCCTGTACATTGGCATAGTTATGCGCAGCGTCCCCATTTTATGGTCAGGTCTCTACTGAATAATGGTATTCGGGAGGTGTTCTGGCTGAATCCTTACTATGCAAGGCTACCGCGCTGGCGAGACCTCTACCGGCGGAGATCCAACTATAACCAGAAGACGGCACCATTGGATCACGTGCAGGTAAGACAGGTGCCTGCCCTCCCCTTGGAACCACTGCCAATTCTGTCCCGCCTCAATTCACTGGCGTGGAGAAGGTTGTTACTGGAAGTTCGGAAATTCGTTGAAGGTGGGGGATATATTCTAGGGATTGGTCGTCCCGTTCGGCTGGGAATAACTCTTTTGCGTAACCTGCAGCCGAAATGGAGTTTTTATGATGCCATGGATGACTTTCCCGAGTTTCATTCAGGTCTCTCAAAGAGGGCGATGGCAAGTCATGAGGAGGCCATCGCCCACGCAGTTGATACCGTTATTGTCTCGTCGACCTATCTTCAGGAAAAATTTCAGGGAGTTGGTCTCAGACCAAGGCTGATCCACAACGGTTGCGAGATCGAGTTGGGGCCATCCTCTTCGAGATGCCGGCATGTGCCGCCGGTTCTGGGATATATAGGAACTATGGGCTCTTGGTTTGATTGGGATCTTGTTTGTGGCATTGCAGAGAAACTTCCGAGCATCGTAATCAGGCTCGTCGGGCCGGTATTTGAGCCACCGGGGCGTGAGGTTCCTCGAAATATTGAAATACTACCACCCTGTTCCCACGCCGAGGCAGGTGATCACATAGCTGGGTTCAGCGCCGGCCTTATTCCTTTCAAGGTGAATACCCTGACTAGGGGAGTTGATCCGATCAAATACTATGAGTACAGATCACTCGGGCTACCTGTGCTGACGACACGCTTTGGCGAGATGAGGTTGCGGAATGCGTCAGATGGAGTTTTTTTTCTTGATGACGGAGAGGCAATATCGAGTCTTCTTGCCAAGGCATTCAGGTGGACATCCGGACTTGCCGAAGATGAGCCGCTCTTGTTCAACAGTCAGAACAGCTGGAACTTTCGATTTTCTGGCCTGATTCCTCCCCGGTATGCGGAAGATCATGGTAGCTGAACCGAGGATCTGCCTTTCCGTCATCAGTCATGGTCAGGCTGAACTGGTCAGGATATTACTGGCGTCCCTCAGAGAGAGCGGTGCTTCGCGCCATATTTCGGTGATCCTGACAGTCAATATCCCGGAAGATGTACGGTCTCTGGCCACAGGTCTTCCTTTTCCTTTTCAGGTTGTGTATAATAGCTCTCCCAAAGGATTCGCTGCCAATCAGAATCAGGCCTTCTCCTTCTGTCGCAGCCCTTTTTTTTGTGTCATGAACCCTGATATCACTCTGCAGCAGGATCCATTCCCTCACCTTCTGTCCCTGCTGGCAGACCGCACGATCGGCGCAGTGACACCGGTCCTTGTCGATTCCCAGGGCAAAGAGCAGGACAATGCTAGATTGTTTCCTACACCATGGAGGATATTGCTGCGGCTGGTACGTAGGGAGAGACTCCCCACCGCGTGGCAGAGTGAACTTTTTTACCCTGAATGGATCGCCGGCATGTTCATGTTATTTCCTGCCCATGTCTACCGGCATGTCGGAGGATTCGACGAGAAGTATTTTATGTATTGCGAGGACGCGGATATCTGTCTCAGGATATGGAGATCCGGTTTTAGAGTCGCCCTGTCAAGGAGAATAATGGCGATCCATGACGCACGACGCAGCAGTCACAAGACTTTCCGCTATATGCGTTGGCATCTCACCAGCCTTGCGCGATTTTTTATCAGTCATCCTTTTTTCCGGCTCTGATGCGGGCCGCAGGGGTTGCCAGCCGGCGGACTAGGTGCCCTGAGAGAAGAGGTCGCCCCGGATAATATGCTGGCAAGCTTGATCGTTTTTCTGGCAGCCATGTTCTGTGCTCTCCTGGTGACTCCTGTAGTCAGCCGGTGGGCAATACAGAGGGGGATCTGCGACTATCCTTCCTCACGTCGAGTACATCACGACTGTATTCCCCGGGCAGGAGGAATTGCCCTTTTTATTGCGTTTGTCGTTGCCTATACTGGAGGATTGATTTGGGAGGCTGGAGAATTTCGTCCAGTACTTCTACTCCGCGAACAGGCATTTTTTCTTACGGGTGGTTTCTGCATTTTTCTTCTCGGACTCTGGGACGACATCAAGCATCTGCCGCCATGGGTAAAATTCCTCGGTCAGATTGCTGTTGGATTACTTGTCTGGATTGGTGGCATTGATGTTGAACTGCTCTCCGTGACTCTTTATAAGGGAGTTGTTCTTCCGGGGTGGCTCTCCCTTGGTATTACTGTCTTCTGGGTTGTTCTTCTCATTAATGCCATCAATCTGATCGACGGCCTGGATGGTTTGGCAGCCGGAATCTGCCTCTTTGTTTCCATTACCCTTCTTACCCTTTCATTCGCCAGTAACAAGCCCATGTTCATCATAGGGCTCAGTGCTCTTGCCGGATCTTGCCTGGGATTCCTTCGCTATAATTTCAATCCGGCCTCTATTTTCATGGGTGATTGCGGGAGTTATTTTCTGGGCTATGTTCTTGCATCTCTCACCATCCAGGGAGCGATGAAGAGTCATGCTACTGTAGCCCTTCTCATCCCGATTATTGCCTTGGGGGTCCCGCTCTTGGATACACTGCTGGCCCCTATTCGCCGTTTCGTCCTCGGCAAAAAGATTTTCGGCCCCGATCAGAGCCATATTCATCACATTCTCCTGAAACTCGGCTATTCACAGCGTCGCGTCGTACTGATTATCTATGGAGTAACAGTTTTTCTTGGCCTGGTTTCTCTGGCTTTTGTCTATGTTAAGGATCATCGAGCGGCGTTTATCCTTGTTTTTCCAGGGGTATTGTTCTTTCTCGCTGTGAAGAAACTCGGCTATCTCGAGTATCTCGCAGCTGACAAGGTATGGGGCTGGCTGCGTGATCTCACCGATGAGGCCGGATTAAGCAACGAACGGAGGAGTTTCCTGAATATTCAGATGCAGATTCTACGTTCCAACAGTGTTGAAGAGCTATGGGACAATGTGAGTATTGCGTTGGAAAAGATGGATTTTGACCTGGCAGAGTTGATGTTGGAACCGGCGTTACTGCCGGGAAATGGCAACGGCGAGACCATGCTTTGGAGGCGCCAGGGGAGTGCTGAAGTTCTGGAAATTGGGGGCCGGTGCCAAATCAAACTGGAGATGCCACTAATGACGGAGGAGGAGAACGTCTATGGGATTCTGTGGCTTGTCAAGGACTTGAAACGAAGTAATATCAGCCATTATACCCTACGCAGGGTAGAACATCTGAGGCGGACGATCATCGGTGTATTGAACAGGTTTGTCAGCAATAGATGTACAAAACAGATTTGATTATTTATGGGAAGGATTACGTATTGGTTGGCCACTCTTTTTCTCCTGGGAAACCTTGTTGTCAGATTTCCTGCTCTACACAACAACGGATTGGATCTGCCCGCTATAGTGCTTTTCGTGGCGCTTCTGTTGCTTTTTTTTCAGTACAAACCAAGTCTGTTTCCATCCCTATTTTTTTTACTCGGACTTACCTTCCCACTCTACTGTTATCAGCCCTATACGTTGAACAGCCAGGTTTTTGAAAGCCTGATCGTGGTGCTAGGTCTCATGCTCTGTTTCTTTTCGCCCGGGCAAGAAACCAGAAGAAGGCTTGATAGCACCATTTTGTTCCTCTTCGCCTCTTGTCTGCTTCTTGCCCTTTTGTCGTTGCTTCTGTTGCCTCTCGCTTCTCTTTCCCGGCTGTTTTCCCTATGGGGTTTGATTGATTTCAGCAGTGCTGCATTGTCCGCTACCCCTGATGCACCTCTCTATCCGTTAGCTGCGGCAAATAGGTTATTGCTTTTTTTTGTCGTTGTTTTATTGATATCAGCACGTAAAGATGCCCCGGATTTGTATAAAAAACTGTTTCGGGGTGCGGCGGTCGGTGGGGTACTGGCCGCATTTATGGGTGTTCTTAACCAGTATGGCTTGATTGATTTAAGCTGGCTGCGGCCGCAATTTCTGGATCCTTCCGGTGTGCCACGCCTCCACTCAGTGACCGGTAATCCCGGGTGGTTTGCGCAGTACATGCTTGGCACTTTCCCCTTTGTATTGTTGTTGCTCCCGAGAAAACGCTGTTTTCTGTTCTGCTATATAATCTTGGCGGGAGTGACTCTCCTCTGTGGTTTGTCACTGTTGTTGACAGCGTCCCGTACAAGCTGGCTTCTTTTCCCGATTGTCATCTTGTTTTGCTTTCTCTTCCTGCTGCGTCTCGACAGAGAGGCCAAGCCTGCGGCAAGAGGCACCGCGTGTAGGCCTTTGGCGAGGGGAGTGTTGATCATTGCTCTTTTTTTCTTGTTTGCCGGTACGCTGGGCCATGGATTCTGGCACAGGAACGGTGCTGTAGGGGAGGGCAGAGGACTCTCACGAAAACAATACATTCTGCAGCGGTTGCGCCATATAGCAACTCCGGGGGAACGATCACGTGTCTGGCGCGAAAGCCTTGTTCTTGCCAGTGAGAGTCCGCTCTTTGGCCTTGGCTATGGGGGATATAAGTGGCATCAGAAGGTGATGATGTCGATTCCCGGGAGTCGCTTTGCCGTGAACAGGAAAACGGTGAATAACTGGGATACACCACATAACTTTTTTCTCCAGCTTGTTATCGGTAATGGCCTCGCTGGTCTTGTGCTCTGGCTTTTGCTGCTCTACAGTATTCTTCGCGTTTTCTGGTTGAATTACCGGATGAACAGCTCGCTTTTTGCCGGATTATCTTTCCTCTCTCTTCTCACCCTCCTTCTCTATGGATTGACCCAGTCGATTCAGTATATTCCGCTGATCTGGTTTTTTGTTTTTCTCTTCGCAGGCTTTGCCATGACCATCGCCGGGGATTCTTGTGGACGGCACCGTCTGCGGCCGCTTCTCTATTCCAGTGTTATCCTTCTGCTTTGTAGTGCCGCTGTTGCCTATTTTGTCAATATTCAGTCCTGGCGTCTTGCCAGGCGATATAGAGTGATCAGATATTCCAATGAAAGAGGGTCGATCCGTTATGCCGGATTCTACGGTAGGGAGAACTGGGGCAGGGAAGGGGTATTTCGTTGGAGTGGACCACGGGCTGAGATCCGGTTGCATGAAACTGGCATGATCGGCTTTACGTTGGTTTGCAATACGCCGGGCCTGGCCCTGGATCCTGTTGTGCTCGACGTAACACTCAACAATATACCCGTGGACCATTACACATTCTGGAAAACAGGGAGGGTGAACAGAACCTATTATTTGCCGGCGATAGGGGACAGTGTCGAAAATGTGATTGTTTTTACCCCCTCCAGGACCTGGACTCCACGCCTTGCCGGGATGGGAACGGATACGAGAAATCTGGGGATTGCTGTGAGTGAGCCGCATTTTGCCGGCACGCCAGCCATTCGTGAGGCCGGTTTTTCAAGACTGGAGGTAGATGAGAGCAAGGGACGACTGCTTTTGTTCCGTTGGACAGGTCGAAGCGCTATCATTGATACCGCCAAGTATGGGTCGGGGGAGCCTCGCCTGTTTTTTATGGGAGATCGTCCCTTTCTCGATAAAAAGCCGCTTATTGTCCGTTTCATTCAGGATCGCAGAGAGTTGGGATCCGTGCGGATTACAGAGTATGGTTGGAATGAGGTGGTACTGCCTCAAGACCTAGACAGAGATCGACCACTTATGTTTTTGGTCAGCAAGACATGGAATCCACGGAAAGAGGGATATGGAAGTGATGGACGCGATCTGGGTGTGGCCATCGCGCCATTGCCATCCGTGTCGGCGACGAGGTAAACTGTAACGTCCCGATACCTCAAAGCCGAACCATATGAGCGTAATGAACACCGCCGAGGCTACGCAAACGGTTACAAGCCGAAGACTGTCAAGACCAAGGCGGGGGAAATACAACTCGCTATTCCTCAGACCAGGGACAGCAGGTTCTACCCCCAGTAGTCTTCAACGAGGATTACGGTCGGAGCGCGCCCTGAAAATTGCCCTCGCCGAGATGTATGTTCAAGGCGTCTCCACACGCAAGGTGGCCAAAATCACCGAAAAAATTTGGGGATTCGAGGTCACATTCAGTGAGGTGAACAGGGCTTCTGCAGAACTCGACGAACAACTTGAATCCTGGCGAAGCCGGGCACTGGGTGCCTTCCCCTATGTCTACCTGGATGCCAGATATGAAAAGGTCCGGCACGGCGGTGTGGATATCTCCTGTGCGGTGCTGGTGGCCGTTGGGGTTGACTCAAAGGGAACGCGGGAAGTTCTGGGCGTATCAGTATCCCTGTCCGAACAGGAGGTGCACTGGCGCCAATTCCTCAACACCTTGAAAGATCGAGGCTTACACGGAGTCGAACTCTTTATCTCTGATGCCCATGAGGGCCTCAAGGCTGGGGGGGAAGCCATTTTCCCCTCTGTCCCTTGGCAGAGGTGCCAGTTCCACCTGTAGCAGAATGCACAGGGATATGTCCCTCGCCGTAACATGAAAAAGAGGTCGCTGACCGCATACGGGCTATTTTCGATGCCCCGGATGGCAAGGAGACTTTTCGGCTACTGGACATCTTTATCGATGACTACAAGGAGGCTGCCCCTGCCCTGGCTACATGGGCGGAACAGGCTATTCCCAAAGGACTGACTGTTTTCCAGATGCCATCGAATCATCGACGGCGGATCAGAACGGTCAACATGCTGGAACAACTAGACAAAGAGATCAAGAGGAGAACCAGGGTCGCTACGCTGGTTCCTGACTCGGAGTCTTGTCTCCGCTTGGTCACTGCAGTGGCAATGGAAATCTCGGAAGAATGGCTGACAGGGCGGAGATACCTCAATATGGAGGAATAACCTTTTTGTCTGAGCCCCGTCGGAGACACCTCTCCGCCATCGCCACTTGCAGGTTCAGCTTCCGGGGGCAACGGGGTCAAGGCTGCGAAGCGCAGCAAGCACCCGTAGGGCTTGGCCTTGACCCCGTTGGTTCCGGAGGCTACCGATCAGAACAAAATGACTCGGAAGAATAACTCAATTTACAGAAAAGATGTTGCATTATCCTGTTTTCTGACGTGGGTTATTGCCACCGACCAGGAATCCAGCCAAAAACAACGATTGAGAATCCAGCCGGCCGTTGGTCTGGACGTACTGCTGCGTTGCGGCAGTGCGGGCAGGACGTAGTCGCCCCATTGGGCTGTTGCGTAGGGCGCATG
>DRLX01000319.1 GCA_011322715.1 Desulfobulbaceae bacterium | reverse complement strand
CAACAAAACATCAAACCGGTCACAGAGGGTGCGCAGCGCCCGCAGATATTCAGGATGATAAAACCACATGCCGCCCGCGCCCTGGACAACCGGTTCCAGGATGACCGCGGCCAGCTCGGAATGATGCCGTGCAAGGAGATCGGCCGTCACCGCAATATCCTCCGGCTGCCAGGATGCGCCGAACCGGCATCCGGGCCGGGGAGCGAACAGCTGCCTGGCAAGTACCCCGGCAAACATAGAGTGCATTCCGGTTACCGGGTCACAGACCGACATGGCGCCGAAGGTGTCGCCGTGATAGCCGCCCCGGACGGTCAGCAGGCGATGCTTTTTCGCCAGGCCCCGGGCATGCTGATACTGCAGCGCCATCTTGATGGCCACTTCAACACTGACCGAGCCGGAATCGCAGAGAAATATTTTTTGTAATCCTTCCGGGGTCAGGCTAACAAGTTTTTCAGACAGAACAATCGCGGGTTCATGGGTCAACCCCCCGAACATGACATGGGCCATTTTTTCGCTCTGCTGTTGCAGGGCCTGGTTGAGGACCGGATGATTATACCCGTGAATGGCCGCCCACCAGGAGGACATACCGTCGATCAATACCCGGCCGTCAGCAAGCTGGATATTCACCCCCTGCGCCGACCGGACCGGATAAACCGGCAGGGGGCTGGTCATCGAGGTATAGGGATGCCAGATATGCTCCCGGTCAAAGTCAAGGGCCTGCTTATCCATTGTCAGCGGTAAATGTAAAGCCCAGCCCGGCCAGGGCCACAAGATCTTCCTTGATTCCGGAACCGACCGTGGTCAGATAGTTGCCGACTATGGCGCCATTGGCCCCGGAGGTAAAACAGCGGTACTGGTCCCTGCCCAACTGCTGCCGACCGCCGGCCATGCGGATGACGGCATCGGGATTGATCAGCCGGAACAGGGCCACGGTGATCAACACCTCTTGCAGGGAAAGAAGCGGACGGGCGCCAAAGGGTGTGCCCTTGATCGGCGTCAGGATATTGATGGGTATTGATTTTACCCCCAAATCCCGCAGTTCAAAGGCGAGCTCGATCCGGTCCTGCATGGACTCACCCATGCCGATAATTCCGCCGGAACAAATCGACATCCCCACCTCTTGGGCCTGTTGCAGGGTCTGTACCTTGTCGTTGTGGGTATGGGTTGTGCAGACCTTGGGAAAATAGGATGCGCTTGTCTCCAGGTTGCAATGATACCGGCTGACGCCCATGGTTTTCAACGCCAGCAAACCATCTTTATCCAACAAACCCATGGAGGCGCAGAGAGCAAGGGAGGTTTTTTCCGCAATGGCCCCATACAGAGGGCGTATTTCTTCCAGTTGCGCCACTTCCATCCTGCGGCCGCTGGTAACCAACGACAAACGGTGCACCCCATGCCGGTCATTATCCAGCGCCTGGATAACGGCTTTTTCTTCTGCAATCAGGGGATAGGAGTCAATGCCGGTATGATTGCGCGCCGACTGGGCGCAAAACCGGCAATCCTCGCTGCAGTTGCCGCTGCGACCATTGATGATGGAACAGAGATGAAAATGGTTGCCCATGAAAAATCGGCGCACGTTATCGGCCAGAGCGCATAGAGCCCCCGGATCAGGCACACGGACAAGGCGCACAGCAGTTCCCTTGTCAATGGTTTTACCATTGACAAGGTCATCATATACGTGGGTGAGCAGGTTTTGCATATAATCAGCGTTCACAGTGGGGAATGGGCAGTGTAGGCGGCCCCTGGACAATCATGTCGGCAATGGTCAGTTTGACACGCGGCATCAGGTGGCGCTTGTCTCCAAGGAGCCGGGATTCCACCGTCACCATCTTTTGAAACAGGAGGGTTCGGTCCATGGCCGGGGCATCATCGAGGCCGGCATACCTTTCCTTCACGACCTCCTGGCATCGAAAACAGCCGGGAAAGCGCATGGACTGACCATCAGGACGGGTCATGGTCGCGGGAATCCCATGCATCCTGCAGACCAGCATCCGATTTTTATACAGACCACAGAGTCCATCCATATTGAGGGGACACATGATCTGCGGCCTCTCATGCCGGGCCAGTTGCGCCCTGCTTTCTTCCACATATGTTTCAGCACGTTCAACAATAGTCGCCCGTTGTTCTTCCTCCAGCTCACGCAGACCCTGCCAGAGATAGGCCCATTCACAATAGGTATGATGGAGAAAATAGGAGTCGCAGCAGTTGTCCGGACATCCCCGGCAGGTCAGGCCGACCTCTGCCGCCAATTCGTCATAGCCGGACTGCATGGCAGCATAAATATCGGCCAACTCCCTGGAAAGCTCCGGGGAGAGAACAATTTCGTTACGGGGTCTACTCATTCTTTTTCCTCAAAATGCTGCACCTGATAGGTGTCAATCTCAAGCTGGCCCGACTGCCAGGCCATCTGGGGTAATCCGGCCTTCAGGCAGAGCCGGCTTAAAAAAAGCTGCGGATCGGGCAGCTGGTCCCATACCTGGGGCAGAAAGGTCGCCCCGGCACCGCCGGGAGCCCGCAAAATCACTCCGTCCACATGGGGTCGCAGTTTCCGCACCAGATCCTGATCATCGCGATATTCAAGGGGCCGCGGTTCACTCAGCACAGAAACATCGATTCGCAGGCTTGGAACCTCGTCAGCGGTAACCGGCGGGAACCTGCTGTCATGGAAAGCGGCGTTCAACGCATGTCTGCGCACACCATCTATAATGGATTCCTGTCCGACCAGGCTGCCGATACAGCCGCGCAGGGCGCCATGTTTATTCAGGGTAACAAAAACCCCACGTTTTGCCTGCAGACCAGGATCGGCGAGTTCCACCTCCTCCACCGGCTCACTGACAGGCAGATTCAGATGCTTGGCAATCGTCTGTCTGGCCAGCCGAAGAAGAATATTTCCCTGTTTTTCATTCAGCATGGTTCCCCCTCCCGTTGAAGAATTCCGCCTTTCCGCCTCTGACTCTTTTCCAGAGGATTCTCTGGAGAATACTTTATTGCAGGAACCGGTGTTGTCAACGTGAAAAGAGGCCTCTGCAGGAATGGGAAAAATTATTGTTGTTTTTTCCCATGTTCGATACAGTAGCGGCACAGACCCTTGACCGATAATCCGGAGATTTTTTTGGAGATACACCATGCGCTGGAGAGATGGACGGAGAAGTTCCAATGTTGAAGACAGACGCGGCCGCCGCATTCCGGGCGGCGTCAAAGGCGGCGGTATAGGCATCATCCTGCTGGCCCTGGTCGGCATGTATTTCGGTATTGATCCGTCGCTCATTCTGAACATGGGTCAGAACATGCAAACCACTCCGGCCGCCGGCAGTCGAACCGCCCAGCCAAGTGCCAAAGAGCAGCAGGAGGCTGATTTCATCTCGGTGGTGCTGGCCGATACCGAAGATGTCTGGTCCCAGGTTTTCCGGGAAATGGGCGGCACCTACAAAAAACCGACCCTGGTCCTGTTTACCGGGGCGGTCCGGTCGGCATGCGGCCTTGCCCAGTCGGCAATGGGTCCTTTTTACTGTCCCGGTGACCAGAAGGTCTATATTGACCTGGCCTTTTATGATGATCTGAAAAACCAGCTTGATTCACCCGGTGATTTTGCCCAGGCCTATGTGGTGGCCCATGAAATCGGCCACCATGTCCAGAAACTGCTCGGCATCAGCGACCAGGTCCATGAACTGCAGCGCAAATTGTCAAAAAAGCAATATAACAAGATTTCAGTCCGCCTGGAGCTGCAGGCGGACTGCTTTGCCGGCGTCTGGGCCAATCGGGACAACAAAATGCGCAATGTCCTGGAACCGGGAGATATCGAGGAGGCCCTGAACGCCGCCTCCCATATCGGTGATGACCGGCTGCAGAAACAGGCGCGCGGCTACGTGACACCGGATTCGTTTACCCACGGCACTTCGGCCCAGCGGGTCCGCTGGTTCAAGCAAGGCTTTTCATCCGGCGATATCAACAGCTGTGATACATTCGGGGCCAAAAATCTATAAAACCTTTAGTTCATTACTCCTGAATTCCTGTCATAAAAAACAAGAAAATTATATGATGAAAAAGTAGCTATTTTAGCTTTTTGCCTCGTTATTATTCTCTTGCAACATAATTATTGCATCTGCTGTGGGAGCGGATTTATCCGCGAACAGCT
>DRLX01000318.1 GCA_011322715.1 Desulfobulbaceae bacterium | reverse complement strand
TTTCAAGGAAACCCTCCGGGGAGTAGTAAGGGAACGGGAGAGAATGGAGCAGAGTGAAGTTCACAGCGGTCATTTAAACGAAGAAAGAAAAGCCGTTTTTCAGCCCATCGAGATAGCAATAAAAAACCGGCGGTTGGCTGGTAAGCGGACGGATTTTCTTGAGGAAATTTTTCCCGCCCGCAAGGCATATTCCGAAGAGCTGAAACGTGATCTTGATGAGATTATGGAGGCCATACTTGAAGAGGAGTCCCTGAAAAATGCCCTGTCGCTTCTTGGTACCAAGTATGCCATTGAACGGACACTACTGGCCGAAGAGCGCAATATCATGGCCGAAGAGCGGAACTTACTTGGTGAAAAACGAACCCGTCGCTCCCTGATCAGGACCGAACTGGCCGAGAAGCGAAGCGGGCTTTCCCGGATCAGAACGCTGCTGGCGAAAAATCGTTCCTTTCTGGCTGAAAAACGAACCTCCATGGCCCAGCAAAGGACTACCCTGGCCAAGGCGCGTACCCATCTTGCTTTTATTCGAACCGGGGTTGCCCTTGTCGCGTTGGGCAGTGCCCTGACCCGCTATTTCGCCCTTGGCTGGTGGACGATCATGGACATCAGTATCCTGCTGCTTGGTGTCGTCATGGTTGGTATGGGTATTTATTTTTACCTGCCGACCAGAAAGGAAGAGGGACGACTGATTGATATCATGCGGCAGAAGGAAGAAGAATTGATGCAGCGCAAGCCCCGCATCCTTGTCCTGGATGATGAACTGGCCGTCTGTAAGATGGTAAAACTCTATCTTGAGAAGTCCGGCTATGAAGTGGAAGCCTTTACCAATCCGCATGTCGCCAAACAGCGGCTTGAGGCCAGTCAGTTCGACGTGGTTATCACCGACATGATGATGGAGGGCATGACAGGGAAGGAAATTCTGCAGCTTGTCAAGCGGATCTCGCCCCAGACCCAGGTCATCATGATTACTCATATGGAAGAACACTTTATCGAGGATGTCAAAGGAGAGCTTTTCGCTTATTTTTCCAAACCGGTTGATATTAAGAAATTGCTGGCCAGCGTAAAGCGAGCGGTTGAAGAACGAATGCTGGTGTAGGAGAGCAGACAATGATCAGATTATGGAAGTCTCTGCACGATGCCAAAAAGGCAAAAGAAACGAATGCGGAACAGCTCATTCGTGAAAAATATGAAGCGTTTTTAACCATATTGGCGGAAAATTCTCATGCCCTTGAGTTGATGACGGAGCTGGAAAAGAATCTTCTCGAGAACCACCTTATCAGCATTCCCTACTTGAAAAATATGGTGAAAAACCTCTCCAAAAGCGTTTTCAGTGTTGTTGACAATCTGGAACGTTTGTCCGGAGGAGGGTATGTAGAATTAAATGATGCATACGATAATATCGAACGTGAGATCAGGACCATACTTACCGGTAGCAAGATTCCCGTCTACACGCCTGTGGTTATCCGTATGGATGACATCCATTGCGGCCATATTGATAAGGTCGGCAGCAAAATGGCTAATCTCGGAGAACTGCGGAATCACTATAATATCAACGTACCCGACGGATTTGCCCTGACGGCCTGCGCCTATACCCATTTCGCCGAATACAATGACCTTCCCCGTCAGATCGCCTCCATTCTGACAAATCTGGATATTAGTAACAGTCAGCAACTCCTGCAGGCTGAAAAAGAGATTAAATCGGTGATATTAGAGGCGGTGGTTCCTCCTGAAATTGAGGATGCCGTTCATACGATAAGTAAGGAGTTGGAAGAAAAACATGGTCGCGAGATGTACTGGGCCGTTCGCAGCAGTGCCATCGGCGAGGATCTGGAAAATTCCTTTGCCGGCCAGTTTTCCAGCATTCTGAATGTACCCACCGACCAGTTGTTGGAAAAATACAAAGAGGTGGTCGCCAGTAAATATAACGCCCGCAACATGCTCTATCAACGCATGAAGGATATTCGTTCGGATGATGTCAATATGAGCGTCGGCATCATTGAGATGGTGCGGCCCATGACCTCCGGTGTCCTCTATACGGTTGAACCCATGCGACCGGATTCAGGAGAACTTGTTGTTTCCGCAATCTGGGGCCTGGGTCAGTTGCTGGTGGAAGGGGTTACCTCGGCGGATATGTTTGTTCTCAAGAGAGAACCAGGGTTTCCGCTGGTCAAGGAGGAAATTGCCCAGAAGGAAATGTGTTTGAAGTGGCTGGAAGCAGGCGGAGTTCAGCATGATATGACCTGCAAAGATGAGTGTCAGAGACCTTGTTTGACCCACAAACAGCTGCAGACCCTCGGTGAAACCGGACTCAAGATAGAAAAGCATTTCAAAGCACCCCAGGATATTGAATGGTGTTTTGACCAGGAGGGCAATCTGCTGGTGGTCCAGACCAGGCCGCTTCATGTTCTGGACCATACAAACCGGCGTCAGTTGAAGGCGCCTGTCACTGCGCCTGTTATCGCCAGAAATGCACGGGCGGTTGCCGGTGGCGTCGGGGCGGGTGTGGTCTGTAAGGTAACCGATATCCATGAAATATTTACATTTCCCGAGGGCGGCATCATGGTGCTGAAAAATTCGTCGCCGCGCTTCATCGGTGCCCTGACAAAGGCTTCAGCCGTGGTTGTCGAAAAGGGGAACCGTACCGACCATATGTCTTCCGTGGTACGGGAACTCAACGTTCCCTGTCTTGTGAAAATACCTGAAATTTTTTCCACCCTGAAAGACGGCCGGGAAATTACCGTTGATGCTACGGAAGGAATTATATATGAAGGACGGGTCACTGAACTGCTGGAAGTGGATGACACGGTCGTCAAGGATCCTTCCGTCGATGTATCGCAAACCGAGTCGCACTGGTTGCTTTCAAGAATGGCGGAATACATTTTTCCATTGCATTTGACCGATCCACGGGTAAGTGATTTTCGGGCAAGCGCCTGTACGACCTGGCATGATATTCTTCGCTTCTGTCATGAGACCGCTTTAAACGAAATTTTTCTCCTTAAAAAGAAAGGTAAGCTCGATACGATAAAAAATGTTTATCGGGTCATGACGGATTTGCCTTTT
>DRLX01000317.1 GCA_011322715.1 Desulfobulbaceae bacterium | reverse complement strand
GGAACAACTACTTTTTTTATTTCAGCCATTGTACACCTCCTCAATAGTAATAACGTACCCGGCAATAATTGCTCCGGGTATCTCCTCTTTCTGAAAAAGATTGGTCGGATTATGAAAAATGTCAATAACGGCGAATAGTTTTTCCGGTATTTATCTGAAAATTGCCTGCGAAGTTTTGTCATTCAGGATAATTTTCATCATTTGAACTCTACGCGTATCCGTTGTGGCTGGGAAGCTCAAACCTGGTCCAGCCATGCTGGTTTATCCGAAACAAGTATTCAGCAAAAATCTTATTCAATCAACAGGCCGGGTTATAATGCCTGCCGTATTCGCTCCATGGCCCGTTCAACATTTTCATAGGAGTTAAAGGCGGAAAGCCGGATATAGCCCTGGCCGCACTTACCGAAACCCGCTCCCGGCGTGCAGACGACCCCGGCCCTGTTCAGCAGCATATCAAAAAAATTCCAGGAATCCCTGTCACTGCGGATCCAGATATAGGGTGAATTGTCACCCCCCACATAATCAAACCCGAGCTCGCCGATGACCCTGGCGATCAGGTCGGCGTTTTTCAGGTAGGAGCCGACAAGCTCACGGACCTGGGCCTTGCCTTCATCGGAATAAACGGCCTCGGCCGCCCGTTGTACCGGATAGGACACACCGTTGAACTTGGTGCAGTGGCGCCGGTTCCACAGCGGATGCACGGACTGCCTGTTGCCTGCCGAATCATAGGCCGTGCACTCCTTTGGGACAACGGTGTAGGCGCAGCGGGTACCCGTAAACCCGGCATTTTTGGAAAAACTGCGAAATTCGATGGCCACTTCCCGGGCACCCTCGATTTCATAAATAGAATGGGGTAGGGAATCGTCGCGGATAAAGGCCTCGTAGGCGGCATCAAAGAGGATAAGGGCCTTATTTTCCTTTGCGTAATCCACCCAGATTTTCAACTGCTCCTTACTGATTGTCGAGCCGGTGGGATTATTGGGAAAACAGAGGTAAATCAGGTCGACCGGCTCGGCGGGCAGGTCCGGGACATAGTTGTTTGCATGGGTGGAATCGAGATAGGTGATTCCCTGGTATCGGCCATCAGCAAAGGTGCCGGTGCGACCGGCCATGACATTGGTATCGAGGTAGACGGGATAGACCGGATCGGGAATGGCCACCCGTGCGTCTATGGAAAAAAGCTCTTGAATATTTCCGGTATCACACTTGGCGCCGTCGGAGACAAAGATTTCGTCGGCAGCGATCTTCGCACCTCTGGCCTGAAAATCATTCTCGGCAATGGCCTGGCGCAGGAACTCATAGCCTTGTTCCGGGCCGTAGCCGTGAAAACCGCTCTCAGTTCCCATCTCATCAACCGCAGTATGGAAGGCCTTGATGCAGGCACCAGGCAGGGGCTTGGTTACGTCACCGATGCCCAGTTTGATGATGTCTTTGTCCGGATGTTGCTCCTGGAAAGAGGCCACCCTTTTGGCAATATCGGAAAAAAGGTAGGAGGCCTGCAGCTTGAGATAATTTTCATTGATTTTCAGCATTTTTCTTCTAATTGTTCAGAGTTGATTATTTTGTAAAAAGGTATGTTGCTGTTTCAGTGCGATGAAAGCGACCAGGGTTTAGAGCTCAACAATAACACCCTGACTGAATTCATAGCCGTCGGTGGTCAGGTCATAGTCCATTCGACCCGCCTGGAGGGTAAATGTTGGAGTTTTGATATCCACATCCACAGGACTGATCAGCATTTTGGTGGCATCATAGTAATGGAGAAGATCGGTGTACAGGGTTTCCCCGGCCTGGGGTTTACGGATAACCACATTGTCAATCAGAATCAGGTGTCGTTCATCCAGGTAATAGGTCCCGCGGTTACTGGTAATGGTGATTGGCTGGTCTTTCCCCTTATACAGGGCATCTACATCGATCATTCCCAGTTCCCGATCGGTTTTTCCCGTAAAGGCCCGCCGGGCATTGATTATCCATTCCTCCTTGCCTGTGGTCGTCAGGGTAAGGGTGAGGGAATCCATGACAAAATTCTGCTGTACCCTGGCCGCCGCGGCCGCCAGTTTCGGGTCATAGCCTCCCCGTGGCTTGAGAAAGTCGGCAACCGTGCCCTTCCACAGAGGACTGGTAGCCAGCAGGGCAAGGGGGACCATCCAAAGGAGATTACGCAGATTCTTCATGGGCCGCTATACTTCACAAGCAGTGGTGCAAGATCTTCTCTGGCCTCAAGGATAAGGTCGCATATCTCGCGTACTGCGCCCCGGCCGCCGTTTTGCCTGCAGACATAATCCACCCGCTTTCGCACCTCGGGGACGGCATCGGCCGGAGCGGCCGCCAGACCGACACGGCCAAGCAGAGGCAGATCGAGCCAGTCATCACCCATGTAGGCAGTGTGCAGGGGGCGCAGACCGGTGGTCTGCAGGATTTCCTCATAGACTCGGTTTTTGTCCTTTCGGCCCTGATACACATGGGCAAAGCCAAGATCACCTGCCCGCCGTCGGACCGCCTCGGAAGTTCGGGCGGTGATGAGGCCGACATCAACACCGCTGTCCTGGAGCATGCGCAGGCCAAATCCATCCCTGGTATTAAAGCCCTTTGATTCGCCGCCGTCTTCGGTGTACACAATCGTGCCGTCGGTGAGGACGCCGTCAACGTCCAGTAATAACAGTTTGATCAGTTTTGCTCTGGGGAGAAGGGCCTGCCATTCTTTGCTGCGTGCAACAGGACGGCCCCGCTCCATGGCCCGTTCACGCAGGGCCTGGGTCAATTCACAGTCGGAGGGATACTCTCCGGGGCCTGAGATCGGACAACCGTTGTCACTCATCGGTGGTTTCCCCAATGGCCGCCCGAATGGCCAATAGCTGTCGCAACAGGGATTCCACCTTGTCCAGAGGCCAAGAGTTGGGGCCGTCGCAGAGTGCCTTGTCGGGGTCGGGATGGACCTCCATGAAGAGTCCGTCGATACCGGCGCCCATGGCGGCGCGGGCCAGGGGCGGTATGAATTCACGCTGGCCGCCGGAGCTTCCGCCCCGGCCGCCGGGCAGTTGCACCGAGTGGGTGGTATCAAAGATTACCGGACAGCCCATTTTTCGCATCACCGGCAGGGAGCGCATATCCACCACCAGGTTGTTATAACCGAAACTGGTTCCCCGTTCGGTGAGCAGCAAACGGTCACAACCGGCGGCCCGTATCTTGCCCACCGCATGCACCATGTCCCAGGGGGCGACAAACTGCCCCTTTTTGAGATTGACGGTGACGCCGGACTTGGCGGCTGCCACCAGGAGATCGGTCTGTCGGCAGAGAAAGGCGGGAATCTGAATGACATCAAGCAGGTCGGCAGCCATTTCCACCTGGCTTGACTCATGGATATCCGAGACCACCGGCACCCCGACCTCGTTGCGGATGCGCCCCAGTTGCCGGAGGCCGTTTTCCAGGCCTGGGCCACGGAATGATTCCAGCGACGTCCGGTTGGCCTTGTCAAATGAGGCCTTGAAGACATAGGAAATACCAAGTCGCTTACAGATGGCCTTCATCTCGCGGGCAATGTCCCAGGCCAGTTCACCGGATTCCAGGACACAGGGGCCGGCAAGTAACAGTAACGGCCGCCCGGGACCGACCTGGTAACGGTCTTCCGGGGTGGTTATGGCAACGGATTCAATCATATTGTATTTTTTCCCTTACTGCTGTTTGCAAGCGCCGCCCGGATAAATTCGCGGAACAGGGGATGCGGCCGCATGGGTTTTGATTGAAATTCCGGGTGGAACTGACAGCCCAGAAACCATGGATGATTGTTCAGCTCAACAATTTCCACCAGTTCATCATCAGGTGAAGTACCGCTGATTACCAAACCTGCTTCCTGTAACTGTTTGCGGAAGATATTGTTGAACTCATAGCGGTGACGATGGCGCTCACTGATTTCATCCGTTTTATAGGCGGCAGATGCCAGGGTATCCTTGATCAGTTTACAGGGGTAAGCGCCCAGACGAAGGGTTCCGCCCATGTCTGAATTTTCGTCACGAATCTCTATCTTGCCGGTACGGAAATCAAACCACTCTTTCATCAGGTAAATGACCGGTTCCGGCGTATCGGGATCAAGTTCCGTGGAATGCGCCTTGGTGAGCCCGGCAATATTGCGGGCAAACTCAACCACCGCCAGCTGCATGCCGAGACAGATGCCGAAAAAGGGAATTTTGTTCTCCCGGGCATGGGTAATGGCCCTGATTTTTCCCTCCATGCCACGGCTGCCGAAGCCGCCGGGAACGAGGATGCCGTCACATTCCCGTAATTCATCAATTGATCCGGCGGTTTCAAGATCATCGGCGGCGATATATTTCAGTTCAACCCGTGCATTATTGGCAATTCCGCCGTGTATCAAAGCCTCGTGCAGGCTCTTGTAGGCCTCTTTCAATTCCACATACTTGCCGGTGATGCCGATGGTGACCCTGTGTTTCGGGTGTTTGATCCTGTCGACCAGTTCTTCCCAGGGTTTGATGTTGGGTGCACCCGTCCAGATGCCCAGTTTTTCCAGGATACGGTCATCCACCCCTTCTGCATGCAGCTTGAGCGGCACCTCATAGATCGAGTCCACGTCAATGGCCGTGATGACGTCCTTTGGTTCCACATTACAGAACAGGGCGATTTTTTTCTTGATTGAGGCATCCAGCGGCACCTCGGTGCGACACATGAGGATATCGGGTTGAATGCCCGATGCCAGCAGCTCCTTGACCGAATGCTGGGTAGGCTTGGTTTTTATTTCGCCGGCGGTCTTGATGTAGGGGACCAGGGTCAGGTGGATGAACAGGGAGTAGTCCCGGCCCAGGTCGGTGCGCAGCTGGCGGATGGCCTCGATAAAGGGCAACCCTTCGATATCGCCGACTGTGCCGCCGATCTCGATAATGGCCACGTCCACGGAACCGTCTAACTGGAGGACCGCTT
>DRLX01000316.1 GCA_011322715.1 Desulfobulbaceae bacterium | reverse complement strand
CCCGGATTCTCCAATCCCGACGAAAAGGGAAACTGGACAGGCCTGGATGTTTATGCCTGCCGCGCTGATGCCGCTGCCGTCCTCCATGATGCCAACAAGGTCAAATTTGTTCCCCTGACGGCAAAAGAACGTTTCACGGCCCTACAGTCCGGTGAAATTGATATTCTCTCCCGGAACACAACCTGGACGTTGACCCGTGATACCTCCCTGGGATTGAATTTTACCCATACTGATTATTACGACGGTCAGGGTTTCATGGTTTCCAAAAAACTCGGCGTCAAGAGCGCCAAGGAACTTGACGGCGCCGCCATCTGCATCCAGGCGGGCACAACCACCGAGTTGAATCTTGCCGATTACTTTAAACAGAATAACATGAAATATCAGGCCGTCGTCTTTGATACCTCCGACCAGAGCGTCAAGGGGTTTGAGGCCGGACGTTGTGACGTGCTGACCTCGGATCAGTCCCAACTCTACGGGCTGCGCATCAAACTGGCCAAACCGGAAGACGCCGTTGTTCTTCCCGAAATTATCTCCAAGGAGCCCCTGGGGCCGGTTGTCCGCCAGGGTGATGACGGCTGGTTCAACATTGTTAAATGGTCCATGTTTGCCATGATCAATGCCGAAGAAATGGGCGTTACTTCAAAAAATGTTGACGAGATGAAAAAATCGACGGATCCAAATATCCGCCGCCTGCTCGGCCTGGAAGGAATCAAGGGCAAGGGCATGAACCTCTCCGATGACTGGGCCTATCAGATTATCAAACAGGTTGGAAATTACGGTGAAATGTTTGAACGTAATGTCGGCCAGGGATCACCGCTGAAAATCAAACGCGGTCTGAATGCTCTCTGGAACAAAGGCGGCATCCAGTATGCTCCACCGATTAGATAACATTCTGTTTTCCCGCTGAAATGAAGAGCGTCCCCTGTGGGGCGCTCTTCTTCTTTTTTGTTCTTTCCCTGGTGTAACGGAAACAGATTTTCCTGCAGATGGACAACATATATATCGCGGCCGAAGCCGCTCTTATCTGATTTACCATATCCGCAAATGGCAACCGTCGAACATCCGCAAAAAACCGCCTGGTGGAATAATGCCCACAATCGGGCCCTGCTCTTCCAGATCCTGCTGGCCATCGGCGTCAGTGTCTTTTTTGCCTTTATAGCCAATAATACCATTCACAATCTCGAGCAGCGCGGTATTTCTACTGGGTTTGCCTTTCTCAAGCAAAAGGCCGGTTTCGGCATAATCCAGCACCTCATCCCTTACACGGAAAACGATACCTACGGCCGCACCTTTATCGTCGGCCTCCTGAACACCATACTGGTCTCAGTGCTCGGTATTATCTGTGCAACCGTCCTTGGATTTATTGTCGGTGTTGCCCGCCTGTCCTCCAACTGGCTTGTTTCCAAGCTGGCCGGAATTTACATTGAAACGTTTAGAAACCTGCCCCTACTGCTACAGATATTTTTCTGGTATTTCGCAGTCCTACGGGCCCTGCCGTCACCCCGTAACAGTCTCCACATAGGAGAAAAATTCTTTCTGAACATCCGGGGGGTGTATCTGCCCAACCCTATTTTCGAGCAGGGATTCGGCTGGGTTGAAGGTGCTCTTATTCTGGCCGTCCTTGCCTCAATCATCCTCAAACGGTGGGCAAACAAACGCCAGGAAGAGACGGGAGAGCAGTTCCCTGTTCTGTGGACCGCAAGCGGACTTATTCTGGTCCTGCCGACTATTGCCTATTTTGCCACCGGCGGCCCCATCTCCTGGGAGTATCCGGTCCTCAAGGGCTTTAATTTTCAGGGCGGTATTACCATTATTCCCGAGCTTGCGGCCCTGCTTATCGCTTTAAGTGTCTATACGGCAAGTCTGATCGCAGAAATCGTCCGTTCCGGAATTCTTTCCGTCAGTCACGGCCAGACCGAGGCCGCTGCAGCCCTTGGCCTGCGGCCCGGGAAAATCCTGCGCCTGGTCATCATCCCCCAGGCCATGCGGGTAATTATACCCCAGATGACCAGCCAGTATCTCAACCTGGTCAAAAACTCATCCCTGGCAACGGCGATCGGCTATCCCGACCTGGTAGCCATTTTTGCCGGAACAACGCTTAACCAGACCGGACAGGCCATTGAGGTCATTGCCATGACCATGGCCGTCTATCTTACCATCAGCCTCATTATTTCCTACTTCATGAACTGGTATAACGCCCGCAGCCAACTGAGGGAGCGGTAACCATGCTTGTCCATACACCGCATCCGGATCTGCCGCCGCCGTCCACCAGTGTCGGCATTATCGGCTGGGCCAGAAAAAACCTTTTTTCCACACCGCTCAATTCCTTATTGACGCTGTGCGCCCTATACCTTGTCGTTCGTTTTTTGCCGCCGGTCATCAACTGGGCGATCCTTGATGCCAACTGGGCAGGATCAACCAGAGATGCCTGCACCGACGGCGGCGCCTGCTGGGTCTTTATCAAGGTCCGACTGACCCAGTTCATGTTCGGATTTTACCCGGCCGACCAGTACTGGCGGGTCATCCTGGCCTTCAGCCTGCTCGGCGTACTCATCGCCTGGCTGCTGATTGAAAAAACCCCGAAAAAATCCTGGGTTGCGGCCTTTACTATCCTGGTCTATCCCATTATCGCCTTTGTTCTCTTTTACGGCGGACTGGGGCTTCCGGTTGTCGAAACCAACCAATGGGGCGGCCTGATGCTGACCCTGATCCTGGCGACCATAGGCATGTTTTTCGCCCTGCCGTTCGGCATCATTCTCGCCCTTGGCAGGCGTTCCTCCATGCCTATCCCTCGGGCGCTTTCGGTGGTATTTATCGAACTCTGGCGTGGCGTGCCCCTTATCACCGTGCTCTTCATGTCCTCGGTCATGCTGCCGCTGTTCATGCCCGAAGATCTCCGTATCGACAAACTGGTCCGGGCCCTGATCGGTATTTCCCTCTTTCAGTCCGCGTATATGGCGGAAGTTATCCGGGGCGGCCTGCAGGCCTTGCCCAAGGGACAGTCCGAGGCAGCCGATGCCCTGGGCCTGAGCTACTGGCAAGCCATGTTTCTCATTATCCTGCCCCAGGCCCTGAAAACCGTCATACCCGGCATCGTCAACACCTTTATTGAATTATTTAAAGATACGACCCTGGTTCTGATCATCGGCCTGATGGACCTGCTTTCCATTGTTCAGTCCGCCTTTGCCGATCCCAAGTGGCTGGGATTTTCCGTGGAAGGATATGTTTTTGCCGGACTGGTCTACTGGATCTTCTGCTTTTCCATGTCCCAATACAGCCAACATCTTGAGAGGAAACTGCATACCGGCCATAAACGATAAGCCGGTCAGGAAATAATCATGACACAAGCAATGACCCAACTCGCCACAGCCAAAGAGGATCTTGCCATTGAAGTCAAGGGCATGCATAAATGGTACGGTGAATTCCATGTCCTCAAGGATATCAACCTCAACGTCAAACGCAGAGAGCGAATTATCATCTGCGGTCCTTCCGGCTGCGGAAAGTCAACCCTGATCCGCTGCCTCAACCGGCTGGAAGTGCACCAACGGGGTGAGATCTGGATCGATGGCATTGAGCTCAATGACGACCTGAAGCATATTGAAAAAATACGCCGCGATATCGGCATGGTCTTTCAGCAGTTTAACCTCTTCCCACACCTGACGGTGATGGAAAACTGCTGTCTGGCACCGATCTGGGTGCTGAAAAAACCCCGGCGTGAGGCCGAGGAAACAGCCATGCGCTATCTGGAACGGGTCAAGATCCCCGACCAGGCGGACAAGTATCCGGGCCAGCTTTCCGGTGGCCAGCAGCAGCGGGTGGCCATTGCCCGCAGCCTGTGTATGAACCCCAATATCATGCTCTTTGACGAGCCAACCTCCGCCCTTGACCCTGAAATGATCAAGGAGGTGCTGGACGTTATGGTCGATCTGGCCAATGAGGGCATGACCATGCTCTGCGTCACCCATGAAATGGGGTTTGCCAAAACCGTTGCCGACCGGGTGATCTTTATGGACAGTGGTGAAATCATCGAGGAAAACGACCCGGAATCTTTCTTTTCCAACCCCCAGTCTGATCGTACCAAGCTGTTTCTCAGCCAAATTTTATAGGACCCTGTCCTGTAGGATTCAGGTACCTGATTACCACTAAAGCGCAGCTTGAATGAAATCAGGGATACCATCGCTTTTCTTGAAAAATGAATTGACCTAAAATCAGGTACATGCGCTGCTAAATGCAATTTGAGATTATAGCTGTAGCGATGTTATCCCTCGTTGCTGAGGAATGGTGGTAATCAAATT
>DRLX01000315.1 GCA_011322715.1 Desulfobulbaceae bacterium | reverse complement strand
GTGTTGCCGCGACGCCAATATCAATTCCCCGGCCAGTGAAAGTAAAAGCAGCCATTGCTGATGTGTCCAAAGCGGGTTACGCCTCTCTGCGTGACATAGATAAAGCGGCTTTAATTTCGTTGGATAAAAATAAGATGCAAGTTAAATTGCATTACCGAGTTGAGCCTGCTGTCGCGAAGAATCTTTATGCCGGTGCGTTTTTGTATGATGCCAAGATGAATGCCATTAATGCCGGTTATACTCCCACCCGGCCTCAGAACTCTCCGGAAGGATATTTTGATGTCACCCTGCTCTTACCGAAGGAATCTTTTCACGCCGCGACTATCAAGGTGTTTTTGATGCAGTCTGGCAAGGTGATAGAAAAAAAATATTTTAAATGCCCCTTTGTCTGGAACGGCCATACTGGCAGGATCTTTACGAAAAATACAGGATCGAAACAGAACGCTCTGAGTGGAGGGTGGGGAAATACTGCCATACCTAAAGGCCCCAATCTCTCAGGCGGCTGGGGGAAGCAAGTTGAACCTGTTGGGCATGGATTACCGATAGGGCTCGATCCTGGGCGGGGGCCTTGAGTATTTACAAAATCAGAACCGCGCCCAGATTTTTGTGCCAGGCAAAGGCAATTGTGTGTTGTCTTTGCCTGTTTTTTTATCTTGCTGTTCCGTATATCGTGCGCGCCGCTGATAACTCGGGGTTTTACTACCCCGCAGAGTGGGAAACGCAAAGTAGCTTGTGGATCGGATTCAGAACGGTAAAAGAGGGGAGAAACTACGAACCTGTTTTACAGAGGATGCTGGCGGCGTTGGCAGGTCATGTTCATCTTAATCTTCTGATTGAATCTACGCACGATTTAATGCCATCTTTGAAATATTTTGCCGGCGTTGGCCTTGGTAGTACCGATTTTACTATGGTGGAAACGGGATTCCCGTATTTCTGGTTACGGGATACTGGCCCGATTTTTGTGAAGAACCGTGAAGGAAAGATAAAGGTTCTGGGTGTGCCATTTACTCGTTATCGAGATATTGACAACCCGCAGGGGCGCCTCGCAGCAGTCAGGCATCAGAAATACATCAAAAAAATCTCCCAATCTTTAGGCATCGGAATTATCCCGGCAGACATCGTTCTTGAGGGAGGCACATTTGATGTTAATGGCGCAGGTGTCGTACTGCTGTCGTCGATTCTACGGGATCGAAATCTTCACTGGCCCCAAAAAGTGCTTGAAAGAAAGATCCTTCGGGCCTTGGGGCAGCGTAAAGCGATTTGGTTGAGACAGGGGGTCGCGGAAGACCCTTATGGCTTTTCAAAAATTGTCAACCAATATTGGGGGCGTGGAACCGGAGGTCACCTTGACCAGTTCGTTCGATTTGCGAATGAGAATACTGTATTACTTGCCTGGGTTTCGGAGCAGGAAAATCAAAATTCAGATATAGCAAAAATAAATTTTCAACGGATGCGCGAAAATTACACTATTCTGAAAAATACGACTGATCTGAATGGTCAGAAGTTGACCATTATTAAAGTTCCTTTTCCCACTATGATAACATATGCCTATACGATTAATGAGGAGTCGGCTCCTTTGTATCAGCAGAGGGGAGTGAATCTCAATGCCGGTGACGAAATTGAAGTTGTTGCCGCAGCAAGTTATCTGAATTTTATCATCACCAATGGCCTCATTCTGCTCCCGGCATACGAGGGCGCCACCGAAAGCAACGGAACGTCTGGGAAAGATGGAGAGATGCTGAGGATCATGGAAAAGCTCTTTCCACGGCATAAAATTGTCCAGATTAACCCTTTGCGTCTAAACTGGCAGGGGGGAGGGATGCATTGCATCGTACAACAGCAGCCGGTATCATTTCCATAAACAAAGGACTTATAAAGATCAGTTCTCAAAAGAATACCTGGTCAGAAATATGGGCTTTCCCTCTTTGGTCGTAACATATTTGCCAACATTTCCGCCGATAGCCAGTTCCGTCCCCTCGGACATTCCCCTTCCGAATTTCCATTCAAAGTAATGATTGAAAGACAGGCCGCCTCCGGCCAAGTTACCAATGCTCTTTTTTACCAGATCGCCTCCCACGGATATTTTCAACTGATATTTATGAAAAAAAGAAAGTAAATGTCATCCACATCGGGCAATCCGCTACCTTGCGACAGCATACTTGAACTTAGGGTACATATGAGGTACAAATTGAAAAAAATAACAGCTATTTCGTGGTGGTAATCTTTTCCCTGCCAATAGAACAGTTATAGAATCTTAAACAATATGACAAAAGATAAAGCCTCGCCTCACGGGGAGGCCTTTCCGTCCATTATAACGGCGTTCTCGGCCAAAATTCAGGTTCCCAAACGTGGCGAGAAAATACACCTGCGCCCTCGTCTCATCACAATAGTCTCGGACTTTCTGGAGAAAGGCCATCTGTGGATAACCGGTCCACCGGGGGCGGGTAAAACTGTAATGGCTAACGACTATTGCTCCCATGTCTCCGATCCTGCGGTTTGGTACGCTCTTGACATCCTCGACACTGACCTATTCTCTTTCTTTGCAACATTTCCCCTGGCTTTTGCCGGTCTCTGCCCAACCACAGTTTCCGATTTTCTTCTGCCGCAACTTCTTCCCGAAGATACCCTTAACCTGCCATTCTTTGCCCGAAGATTTTTTCGTACCTTGTTCTCCCTTATTGAAGAGGATTGGCTGCTCATCCTGGACGATTATCATGAAATCCCAGATGACTCTCCCCTTGTTGCCTTACTGGCTATATGTCTGCAGGAAGTGCCGACTAACTGTCGCGCTGTTGTCCTGAGCCGTAAGGGGCCTCCGCCTGCCTTTGCTCACATGAAAGCCGCCGGTATCCTGTGTGAGAGCAAGGCGGGGATGCTCTCCTTTAATCAGCAAGAAATCCAGGAAGTTATGTCCTTACACGGTATTCCCGAGGAACGACATGACTGCTTGAGCTATCTCAACAAGGCGACTGCTGGATGGGCCGCAGGACTTACCCTGTTACTCAAAGAGCGGAACCGAAAGTTATATAAAAAAGAGCAACTTGAATCTCTCAATCATCAAGAACTCTTCGACTATTTTGCGGGAGTTATTTTCTCAAAACTACCCAACAATAAGAGATTAATGCTTATTGCGGCTGCCATGCTGCCGGAAATTCAACCCCGTATCCTTGATCTCCTGCTTGGGGATGATTCATGCCGGGAATATTTTACAGAATTGAGCCGAAATAATTTTTTCACCTATGCCCTGGATCACAAGGGAGAGTTGTTTCAGTTCCATCCCCTGTTTAAGAAATTCCTAAAGAACCGTGCCGCTGATACTATCTCTGCTATCGCTCTGACAACCATTCAGGAGCAGGCCGCGGAAATATTGATGGATGAAAACCGCGCGGTGGGTGCCATTGAGATG
>DRLX01000314.1 GCA_011322715.1 Desulfobulbaceae bacterium | reverse complement strand
TCAAGGATATGACTTGATTTGAAGGTTTGCTGGTTGTATTAATGGCAAGGGTAAGTTCATCTACAATGCCACATTGAGGATTAAAACCTGAGACGGCTGTTCGTAGAATTTCTCTGCACGTCTTAAAATCATTTCTGTCGGTCGCTTTCTTCAGCTCGTCCATCAATATTTTGAGCTCATCCCAAGGGATAATATCCTCCTCCGCCCTCATTATTTTTTCATGCTCGGTTTCGGTAACATTGTTGCCTATCAAGAGTTCTTCGTAGAGTTTTTCGCCTGGTCTTAACCCGGTAAAGATGATTTCTATGTCTCCATCAGGATGATCTTTATCTTTAACCTCAAAACCGCTAAGCCTTATCATCCTTCTAGCCAGGTCAACAATGTGTACGGGCTCGCCCATGTTGAGTACGAATACATCTCCGCCTTTACCTAGCGCGCCAGCTTGTATGACTAACTCAGCAGCCTCGGGAATCGTCATAAAATAGCGGATAATTTTAGGGTCGGTCACCGTAACAGGCCCGCCTTGGGAAATTTGTTCTCGGAATAGTGGTACAACAGAACCCGATGATCCGAGTACATTTCCAAATCGAACCATAGTGAATCGCGTCTTTTGTGAGCACATTTTATCTGAGCTTAATGCTTGCAAGATTAGCTCTGCGAATCGTTTGGTTGCGCCCATAGTGTTGGTGGGTCTGACGGCTTTGTCTGTTGAAATCAAAACAAAGGTTTCTACTCCAGTGGAGATTGCGGCCTGAGCGGTATATAGCGTTCCAAAGATGTTGTTGTAAATGGCCTCTCCGGGATTTCTCTCGACCATTGGGACATGTTTATAAGCGGCAGCATGATAAATGGTTTGTATGTGGAAAGCATGGCATATATCGGCCACCCTTTTGAGATTTGTAACAGAGCCAAGGATAGGTATTAAGTTGGTTTTTACAGGTAGTTTTTTTAATTCTTTTTCGATAGCATAAAGCTGAAACTCGCTTTGTTCATATAAAACGAGCGCTGATGGTTGGTGAATAAGGATTTGTCGGCATAATTCAGATCCTATAGACCCGCCGGCGCCGGTTACGAGTACAGCTTTGTCTTTTATGTTTCGATTGAGTAAGTCGTTATTAGGATCAACTGAATCTCGGCCTAATAGATCGCTGACTTCAATTTCGCGGATATCTTCCACTTTTACTTTTCCTTGAGCCATCTCGGAAACACCAGGAATAGTTCTTACATGAACAGGGAAAGGTTCTAGCAAAGCAATAATTTCTTTTCGGCGGGATTTGCTAATGGATGGGAGCGCCAACAGAACTTCATCAACTCCGATTTTGTCGATTAATGAACTTAAATGGGAAAAGGGGTGCACCTTGATGCCATAGATATGTAGGTTTTGAATTGAAGGATTGTCATCAATAAAGGCTATCGGGCGTTGCTCTTGACTCATTTTTAAGGCAACAGCTAGTTGAAGCCCAGCTGCCCCTGCACCATAAATGACTACATTTTTCTTATTTTCCGAAATCCGGCTGTTACTTCCGTAGGTGTTATAATCAAATAGCCAGCGTGCAACCATTCTGCTTCCGCCTATAAAAAAAACTGCAAATAAACCATTCAAAATGTACACAGTTCTAGGCACGCCATCCGTTTTAAATATCAACACAATCAAAGTCCAGGCGATACTGTATATAAAAGTAGCCTCCACGATAGTCCAGAGCGCTTTAAATCCAATATATCGTAATATAGCGCGATACAGACCAAACCGGATGAAAATTGGCAGTGCAATGGCTGGTGCAGAAATGAATAGCCAAAGTTGATGTGAGGGCGGGAGGTAAAACTCTCCCAGGCGAATTGAGAAAGAAAGCCACAATGCAGACGGAACCAATAACAGATCTATACCAAGTAAGAGTAACCGTTTGGTTGACCGTTTGAGTTCTATCAGGTTATCAAGAAATTGTGAAATCATCTGTCTTTTACATAAAATTATTTCATATCGGCATACTCAATGCGTCGGGCTAAACCTGCGTGTCTATCAAATGAGTTAGAGTCCGCTGTTGGAGGCGCAGGTCTGCGAGACCCTCTATAATTGTGTTTACATGAAGTACGATGATTGGCAATAACCATCTGATTTTCATCGTAATAGAAATTTGTATGGATTCAAGCGGAACTTCACAAGAGAATGAGCACTTGTTCACGCCTGGTCCAACATGGTTTAGAGTATCCTTCCAATATTAACCTAATTTATGGATTTTTTGTGGGAATCTCTCCAGTAATCCTTTCCGGTGGTTCCGGCACCCGCCTGTGGCCCCTGTCTCGGCGCATGTTTCCGAAGCAGTTCATCAACCTGCATGGTACACAGACCATGCTGCAGGAGACCATCGGCCGGCTTGATGGTCTGGATATGGCAGCTCCGTTGGTGGTGTGTAACGAAGACCACCGGTTCATCGTTGCGGAACAGCTCAGGCAGATGGGGGTTGATCAGCCTTCCATACTGCTCGAGTCTGTAGGACGCAATACAGCGCCTGCAATCGCCCTGGCCGCGCTGCATGAACAGGCCTCACGCGGGGAGGGTACCTTGTTGCTGGTACTCTCGGCGGATCATGTCATCCCCGATGCCAAGGCCTTTCGCGATGCCGTGGAGCAGGCCGTCGAACCGGTACGGGAGGGTCGGTTGGCTACATTCGGCATTGTGCCGGACAAGGCGGAGACCGGCTACGGCTATATCCGCAAGGGTGAGGAGCTGTCGAACTCGATTCACGAAATCGATCGTTTCGTAGAAAAGCCCGATCAGGCAACCGCCGAGGCCTATCTGGAGTCCGGCGACTACCTGTGGAACAGCGGCATGTTTCTGTTCTCCGCCGGCGCCTTCCTGGCCGAACTGGAACTCCATCACCCCGAAATCCTGGCCGCGACCCGAAAGGCCATGCAGCAGGAGCAGCGGGATCTCGACTTCATCCGTGTTGACGAGGAAGCCTTTGCCGCCTGTCCGGCGGAATCCATCGACTATGCCGTCATGGAGAAGACGGATCGTGCGGTCGTGGTACCGCTCGATGCCGGTTGGAACGACATCGGCAGCTGGTCCGCGCTCTGGGACGTCAACGACAAGGACGGGCAGGGCAACAGCATCCACGGGGATGTCCTGCTGGTGGACGCCCGCAACAACCTGGCCATGAGCGAAAGTCGCCTGCTGGCCGCCGTTGGCGTGGATGACCTGATCATGGTGGAGACCAAGGACGCGGTGCTGGTTGCGCACAAGGACAAGTCCCAGGAGGTCAAGCAGATCGTCGAACAACTCAAGGCCGCCGGACGGCCGGAGACGGATTTCCACCGGGTGGTCTACCGGCCTTGGGGTTGCTTCGACTCGATCGAGGAGGGCGAGCGCTTCAAGGTCAAGCGGATCTCGGTCAAGCCGGGGGGCAAGCTGTCCCTGCAGATGCATCACCATCGTGCCGAGCACTGGGTGGTGGTATCCGGCACGGCCCGCGTGCAGCGCGGCGAGGAGACCCGCATCCTGACCGAGAATGACTCCATCTATATCCATGTCGGCGAGAAACAC
>DRLX01000313.1 GCA_011322715.1 Desulfobulbaceae bacterium | reverse complement strand
TATTAACAAAGGTCATCATCGGCGAGATGGGGAAGGGGACGGCCATCTGGCCGGGGCGTACCCGTACATGGGTGACAAATCCATTCCCAGGCGCCCGTACCGTACAACTCTCGAGGTCAAACATGGCGGTCTGCAGTTGACCTTCCAGGCTCGCTACCTCTTTTTCATATCTATCCACGTCAAATTTTGATCCACCGGCGGCCTTGACCAGTTGCCTGGACTGTTTGAGTCGTTTGCGGGCAAAATCGAGTTGGGCCTGGATGTCCTTGACCTTTCCCTCGTAGGGAGTTGGATCTATTGTAAAGAGAATATCTCCCCTATGGAGGGGCTGATTGGGTGTGACCGGTACGCTGGTTACCTTGCCGCGGACATTGGCAACGATCTGGGTGGTGATGAAATAGGAGCGGGCATTTTTAGATGCCGGATGAAAATAGGCCATTCCAGCCAGTATGGTGCCCAGCATGATAACGCCGCCGAGGACAACTGTTGTCAGCGACCATTTGTTGACGGGAATCTTGAATATTTTAAAAATAATCCAGCAGATACTTAAATAGGTGAGAAGAAGCAGCGTTTCCACGATTAATCCTCCTTCTCTGTTGTCTGCATTGTCCGTTCCAGTCGGGTGAGCCTTCTCTTGAGCTGCACCAGCTCATGGGCGAGGGCTTCCGTGGTGGAATCGGTCGTTTGTGTATCAGCATCATCCGGCCGGTTTGAAGAATCACTCATGCCCCATCCCCGGTCCGGTCGGTACATGGTGGCCCATATCCAGAGAAACGGCCACAGGGTGTGCATCAGAAAGAGGCTGACCCAACCGGCGGTATGGATGGCATCTTGATGGGGATGGTTCCTTTTTTTTGCTATGTTATATGGTATGTCGTGGATGTAAATAATCGCATAGACCAGAGTTATTGAAATAATGATCAACAACACCAATGCGGCATAATCAAGACCTCGCCCAGCCATGGACACCTCCTTTAAGGATATTCCTCAACAATAAAAGTATTTATTTGAAGAGTTGTGTGTTCCCGCATGGACACGAACCGGGAAAAAAAGTTTTTGAGCTGATTTTTGGGACCCATCCGTCTTCATTTGCGGGAATCAGGTGAATATTTTTTTGTATCCGGAACGAGAGACAAAATCAAGATGTTCCTTTTATTTTCCTGATTTTGTAGGTTTTTTATAAGTGTTCCGGCACGCCCAGTTTTTTCAGGATAAAGCCCAGAGGGCAGAATCCCGTAAAACCGAACTGGAAGAGATTACAACCGACAAACAGGGTGAAAAAGAGAAAATATTTATGAACGAACAGTGGGTTATGGCCACAGTCAACGCCAAGGGCAAGGCTGAGTACAATAAAAAATCCGGCAATGGTGTGAATCCAGTCATTGATGACCATGGGTATCTCCTTGATTACGGGTGATTGTTGGTTTTCGGGGTGTTGAAGTGCGTCCCGTGCCGGCTTCAGCGGTCCTGGTCGGAAGCCGGCACTTGATTCTTCAATAACCATTTTTTTACTCTCGTTAACAGGGCCGGTACGATAAACAGGGAAGCCGTCCCGGAGGCAAACACGGTGGCGGCAAGCAGGAGACCAGCCCGTTGCAGAGGGATCAGGGGAAAGAAAAACAGGGGAAGACATCCAATCGATAGAATAATTGTTCCACCGGTAATAGCCCGTGCCTGCACTCTATCCCATCCTCTATCCTCCTGTCGGTTATTGTCGACAGGGGGCGCGTTGGTTGCAAAAGTCCGCAGTACATGAACACTGTAATGAACACCAATGGCAATGGGGAAAAACATGAGCATTAGCGTCGGCAGGTTGATTGTTCCAATCATCAGGCCTGCTGACCCGAAAACGGCGCAGAGGGTGAAGACCGGGGCAATTATGACCGGTATGCTCTGAAGCAGGGAACGCTCAAGGAGGGCCATCACGATAAAGACAGCCAGGTATCCGATGATCACTGCCTTGTGCAGGGCCGTAGTGACGACATTGTTGGTAATCATGTTGATATATGGAGTTCCGGCCCACTGCAGTGTTAATTTGACGGGTGGGGGATTTTCGCTCAGGAAGCGGTTGGTATCGGCAATAAGCCGCTCCATGTCTTTGCCGTCATTTCCCTTCAGGAAGAGACGGATATTTGCCCGGGTGAAATCCCTGGTGACCAGATCGTGGAGGTCATCGGGGCTATGCAGGGTCTGGTAGGAAATCAGGGTTTGCGTCACTCCGTTGACCGTTGCCGGGATGCTAAAATGGCCTGGATCTCCCTCAAACAGTTCCTGGTGGACCTTACGGATGATATCGGCGATGGACATGCTGCCGCCGACCTTTGGCCGGGTGTTGAGATATTGCTGCAAGGTAAGCAGGTAGTGCAGGAGTTCCGGTTGTTTGAAAATCCGGTTTTGGTTGCGTAGACGGTCAAGGGTGTCAAGGGCATGGGACCAGGCCTCGTAGCCTGCATCATCCTCGGGCGCAAGCCGGTCGATTTCCTTTCCCCAGGCACGGCTGAGTCGTTTTGCCAATTCCTGCAGAGAGTTGTTTTCCGCAACCGCCTGTGAGATTTCAGCCAGCGCTTTTTCCTGAATAACGGGAGTCTTCCGAAGGGCCTTGGTCAGCGTGGCACTGAGTTGGTCGGCAGCCTTGGCAATGCTCTGTTTGCGGTCGGTACCGGTCAGGATTAGATTCGCCTCGCCGGTGCCGTTGAAATGTTGATTGATCATCCTCTCGGCAATTCGTATCGCATCGGATTTTTGGAACCATGATGCGGGGTTGGTGGCGCATCGGAGCATGAGAATGCCACCGGCGCCGAGACCCATGATCAATGCGACCAACCCGAACACCATCCACGGTCTGCCGGTAGAGATCCTGTTCGTCCAATGCAGGAAATGGTTGAGAAGGGATCGCAGGGCTGTAGAAAAGCGGGGCGTGTCAGTAGCAAAATTCTTTTGGCTTTTTCGTTGAATGAGGAGAAGATGTGCGGGCAGGTAGAGAGTGGTGAACAGCCAGGCCAGCAGAATACCGACGACAACAAAGACGCCGAAGGTCTGTAACGGTGGAATATTGGTAAAGGCGAGAGTCCCAAAACCGGCCGCCGAGGCAAGGACGGAGGTCAGTATAGGTGAAAACAGACGATGCATCACCCCGGTAATGGCTTGTTGCGGGTCCTTTGTTCCCCTTTGCTCATCGCAATAACAGGACAGAAAATGCATGGAATAAGCCGGCGCCATGATGAGGATGAACAAAGGGAGGAATAGGCCGACCGGAGACAAGGTGTTGCCGGCGCCGACAAAGATTCCCATGGTAGAGACAACGGTAACCAGGGCGATAAGAATCGGCGCGGCAATGAGGCGGATGTCCGGAAAGAGGACCAGCATCAGCAGACCGGTTACCCCCAAAATCAGGGCAATGGCATAGAGCATTGCCCGGGGTATTTTTTGGGAGGCGGTATCTTCGGTGAACGGCGGACCGGCAAGAAGAAACTGGTCGCCATCTGTTGATAATTCGGCAATTTTCTGTTGCAGCTCCCTGTGCAGGGTGTGAACAACATCAGGTCGGGCAATGGGCAGATACAGGGCAAGAGACTTCCCGTCTTTTGAGATAATGGTCCCCCGCAGCAGTGGATCTTTCAAGGCCCGGTCCCGTATGATCAGGGCCTCTTTGCGGTTTTTTGGGGGAGCGGCCATCAGTCGGTGAAAACGGACCCGGCCCAGACCCGCCTGTTCAACAGTGTCTACGGTATCCGGGGCGATGATTTCCGTGGCATGATCCTTACGGTCGGATTGTTTCAGGTTGAGGATCCGGGCGGCAAACCGGCTGAGTTGAATAATTTTTTTCAGGCTCCCGGGGTTGAATACTCCATTTTTGTCCCTGGTATTGATGACGCCGATCATCACCATATCATGGATCCCGAAATCCTTGTGCGCCTGCTGCTGGAAGAGACGGGCCGGATTATCGGCAGGAAGGATGTGCACAGGGTTGGTATCCACCTTTATCCGAACGAGGACAAGGGCAAAAAGCGCTGCCGATACCAAGGTCAGTAACACGGTCAGTGTGGGCCGGGCCGTGGACAATTTCATCATGGCGCGTTCAATGTGCATTGTGCTGTCTCGCTCTTCGTCCCGTCGGTTTTATTATGGGGCTGTGGTCAGGTGGAAATCTGATGAGTTTTTGGGAAAAATTGTTTCAGCAGAAAGAAAGACAATCCAATGATGGCGAGGTAAAACCAGATATCCGGCTGGATACGGTTTTCCTGGCGTACAAGGGCAAGGACACCTAATACGACCATAAACTGGTATCCCTGGCGATGGAAACGGACAATCTTGCTCAGGACATAAAAGTTGATCATCGGCACGATGAGATCCAGCAGCAGCAACGGGGAAAATTGATGGACTGCAACGGCTGTCAGCTGCAGTATGGCCATGTCATAGAGTTTTTTAACCGTAATGATAAAAAGAAGAAGACAGAGCAACCTGTTGAACCACAGATAGCGCCGGCGTCTGCCTTCATCCGGAATATTATTGAGAATATACAATACCTCTTCTCTGTCATGTTTGCGCGACAGGTCGGCGAGCACCTGTTTTTTCTTCCTGCCGGCGGCCAGTTCCTTGCGGATGAGCTGTTCAAGTTTATTCGTTTTTTCCATGTGTTCAGTATTCCAGCGGGTGAATGGCAAGATGGCTTATATGTCTGTTTTCTGTATTTCCGGATTGTCGGGAACGCTCCGGTTGAACAGTAAAGTCATTCTCTTGTACCGTATCTGCGGGTGTTGCGCAATGGCTCTGTTGCGTGGATTACCCGTCTGCTGTTCCACGGCGACCCATGAGTTATAACTTGACAATTGCACGATATACTATTACCACGGGAAGGCAAAATATCGTGGTATGAAATGGCGATAGCGGATATATTTTTCCGCCTTTCCGGGCGAAAAATTATATCCGTCCTCCCCGGTCGGTTTTGGCCGTTTCGGGGTGTTCTGTGTATGTTTTGGAGAAGGAGTTGTGTAATTAATCGTTTTTGCAAGCAATGAGGAGTATTATCATGGGTGGCAACGAAGACAAAATCACCAGTTTGCTCAGTGAAGGTAAAACCTTCGATCCGCCGACTGAAGGAGCGGATCAGGCCTGGGTTAAATCAATGGATGAATACCGGGCCATGTACAAACGTTCCATGGAGGACCCTGAGGGGTATTGGGGGGACAGGGCCGAAGAGCTGGTTACCTGGGACAAAAAATGGGACAAGGTCCTGGAGTGGGATTTTACCAAGCCGGAAATTAAGTGGTTTTCCGGTGGTAAGCTCAACATGTCCTATAACTGCCTTGATCGCCACCTGACCGATGGCCGCAGGAATAAGGCCGCCCTTATCTGGCAGGGTGAACCGGAAGATGACGTCAGGGTATTTACCTATCAGATGCTGTACACCGAGGTCTGTCGTTTTGCCAATGTGCTCAAGAAAAAAGGGGTGAAAAAGGGTGACAGGGTTTCCATTTACCTGCCCATGATTCCCGAGCTTTCCATTGCGCTGCTGGCCTGTGCACGGATCGGCGCAATTCATTCGGTGGTTTTTGCCGGTTTTTCCGCCGTGGCCCTGCAGAGCCGCATTCATGATTGTCAGGCCAAGGTATTGATTACTTCCGATGCCGTCCTGCGTGCCGGCAAGACCATTCCCCTGAAGCCAAATGCCGACACGGCTATGGAAGGGTGTGATTGTGTGGATTCCTGTATTGTGGTTCAACGTGCAGGTAACGAGGTGTCCATGCAGGAGGGGCGTGATTCCTGGTGGCATGATGAAGTGGCCGCCGATGACATTTCCTCTGAATGCGCTCCGGAATCAATGGATGCCGAAGATATCCTGTTTATTCTGTATACTTCCGGGTCCACGGGAAAACCCAAAGGCGTTGTTCATACCACCGGCGGCTACCTGCTCTATGCCAT
>DRLX01000312.1 GCA_011322715.1 Desulfobulbaceae bacterium | reverse complement strand
AGTTTTTTTATTGAGCGGCACATGTACACTGACAAAATCGGCTTCGGCAAGCGCTTCCTTCCGAGAACGAACCAGTTTCACCTGCGGGGAAAGATCATGGATATTATCAAGGACGGGAAAGGGATCAAATCCAATCACCCGCATATTATGTTCTACCCCGGCATTGGCCACCCGAACACCGATCTTGCCCAGACCGATTACCGCCATGACCTTGCCGGCCATCTCGATGCCCTTGAAATTCTTCTTTTCCGCTTCCACCTTTTCATTGATGGCCGCATCATCGGCAAGATCGGTCAAATCCTCGCAGAAACGGATCGATCTATGAACATTACGCAGCCAGATGCCGAGCATGGTGAAAACCAGTTCCACCACGGCATTGGCATTGGCCCCCGGCGTATTGAACACACAGATCCCCTTTTCCGAGGCCTCATCCACGGGAATATTATTTACCCCGGCCCCGGCCCGGGCAATGGCGAGCAACTCCGGATATGCCTTGAGATCGACCGGCGAAGAGCGAACCACGATACCGTGCGGGTTATTTTCATGCTCATCGACCCGGTACCTGTCGGTAAACTGATTCAACCCCTCGGCGGCGATGGCATTGATGACTTTTATGCGATACTGTTCCATGTTCCTTCCTCAGGTTATGGTGCCCGGTAACTGACCGGGAAGCGCTTGTTTCGGGTGGTCAAGACCTACAATAGAACCCGGCCGCTTGTCAAGAAAAAGCAGGGCAAAGACACAATGGTTCTCTTTCCTTTTCCTGGAAAATGATTATCATAGCCGAAAATTCTTTTTGCATGACATCCGCCACCTTTACCCAAGCGATCCAATGATCATACCAAACGTGCTCCTCTCCTTTTTTCCCCGACCGCTCATGGTTCTTTTTCTGCTTACATTTTTATCAGCAGGCGCAGGCCTTGCGCAGGCTTCCATAGAAAAACACGCCGGGCCAAATGCATCGGCTCACCATACCATTGGAATCAGCTTTGAACTGGACCAGTCCCTGGTTATCGGCACCTCAAAGATTGATCTGCCGGCCGGCAGGTCTCTTCACCTTGACTGCGGCCCGTTGACCATAACCGGTGCCGTCCTGGAAGAGAAGGACCATACCCCGGTGCACATCAGGCCGGAAAAAAATGCAAAGGAAAACGTTATCATCATTGGTGCCCGTCCCCTGCCCCAGGTAGTTCGTCTTTCCTGGACATTGCATGCCGCCGATCCATACGCAAGCGGCAACCTGATCGGCAAGGACGGTATCACCCTGGCCGGATTCTGGCACCCGGTGGCCGAGCAGGACATGCTGTTTGAGCTTTCCGCCCGTCTGCCCCGTGGCTTTACCGCCGTCAGTGAAGGAAACCCGCTTCACGGGAGAACAAGGACGCACCTGTACCACGCTCAGATTCCCTACCCCATGCAGGCCTTGCACTTTGCCGCCGGGCCATACAAGATCAGATCACGGAAAATCGGCCCGGTCACAATCTCAAGTTATTTTTTCGCTGAAGACCAAAACCTGGCCCCGGCATACCTGGAAAAAGCGGTCGGCTATATCAAACGCTACGAAAAACTGATCGGCCCATTTCCCTATCCCGAATATAAAATTGTTGAAAACAGGCTGCCCACCGGGTACGGCATGCCCGGATTCACCCTCCTTGGCCAGGCCGTGGTGCGACTGCCCTTTATCAAAGACACCTCACTCGGCCATGAGATCCTTCATTCCTGGTTCGGCAACAGTGTCGGGCTTGCGCCAAGCGGCGGCAACTGGTGCGAGGGATTGACCACCTATCTTGCCGACCAGAGCTTTGCAACAGATACGGGCAAGGGAAGGAAATACCGGAAAAACCAGATCCTGCGGTATCTCGCCTATGTGCATCCGGACAACAGCATGGCCCTGAAGGATTTTACCGGCGCAGGCGACGGCCGTCCCATGGCACGGAAAATCAGGGCCATCGGCTATGACAAGGGCAGCATGGTCTTTCACATGCTGGAAAAAGAAATCGGCAGCACGAGTTTTATCCAGGGACTCCGGGAACTCTACCGTACTAAAAAAAATCAGCGGGCCTCCTGGCAGGACATCGAAAAAATCTTTGCCCGGGTATCGGGAAAAGATCTGACGCTGTTTTTTGATCAGTGGCTGCAACGGACAGATATTCCTCGACTCCGTATCGCGCAGATTTCAGTACACCAAAAAAACGGGCGCTCGATCACTAGGTTTCATCTGATGCAGGAAAACAAGGTCCCTTACAGTCTGCAGGTAAAGGTTGTTGTCCACAGCCTGACCGGAACAACGACAACAACGCTCCATACGGACCAACTCGATCAGGAATTTTCCATCAGCACAGACAGCCTGCCCACCCAACTTGTTCTTGATCCCGATTATGACCTGATGCGCGGGCTGGACAACGATGAAATCCCTCCCACCCTGTCCCGCTTTCTCGGTGCGGATAAAAAAACCATTGTCCTGCCCGACAATGCACAAGAGGCTGCCGTCTATCAGCCGCTTGCCGACCTGCTTGGTCGACTGGGCGTTGCCGCAAAAAAGGCGAGTGAACTCCACAATGCGGACCTGGCCCAAGGCAGTTTTCTCTTTGCCGGCGATTCCGACCTGCGAAAAAGCCTGTTTGGGAATAAAAAATTTCCCTACAAAAAACCAAGCGGCCACGGCTTTGGACTGCT
>DRLX01000311.1 GCA_011322715.1 Desulfobulbaceae bacterium | reverse complement strand
CAAACCATGCCGTCCGGCATAACCATTGACGGAGACGGGATCCACCATGAGTAATGCGGTCACAAACGGTCTGTTATTGCCCACAACAAGCACATGATCAAACCAGCCGCTTGCCAGAAGCAACTGCTCAATAAAAGGGGTTGCGATGTATTTTCCCGTGGATGTCTTTGCAAGCTCCTTACTTCTTCCGGTAATGGTTACATAGCCATCATCATCAATGGTTGCCAGATCGCCGGTATTGAGCCAGCCTTCTTCATCAACCGTTTCCCGGGTCGCCTGCGGATTGTTATGATATCCCTTCATGATGCCGGGTCCGCGCGCCGGCAGCTCTCCTGTCGTATTTATCTTCACCTCCGTGTGGGTGAAATGTCTGCCGCAGGTACCGACTCTGTTTTCACCGGGAGCATTGGCGCAGATGACAGGGCTTGCCTCGGTGAGGCCATAGCCCTGATACAGAGGAATACCGATGTTCAGAAAGAAGCGGTACAGGTCATCGGCAAGAGGCGCGCCCCCGGAAATCAACATACGGATTTTTCCGCCCAGCGCATCCCTGAACTTAGCATAGACCAAGGTATCGAGCAGGTTATCCAGCCATATCTTCCTGCTTAACGGATCTTTACTTTGAGCCCGGTGAAAGGCGATCAGAGCAATCAATCTTTTCAGCAGACTTGCGGCCATTGCTTTTTGCCGCATTTTAAAACAAACTTTTTCCAGCAGTCTCGGTACAACGGTCATGATCGTCGGATGGAGCGTGCGCAACAGCTCCCCCACATTGCGCACATCATCGGCAAAGTAGATGCTCATGCCGGTACTGAGATAAAAATGCATCACCATCCGCTCAAAGATATGGGCCAGGGGCAGGAGGCTCAAGGCGGAATCCGTTTTCGGATCAAAAGTATATTTCAGCCCGGTATCAATGATCTGGGAGGTAAGGTTGGAGTGGGTCAACTCCACGCCCTTGGGCAGACCCGAGGTGCCCGAGGTATAGACGATGGTGACCAGGTCATCCGGGGATATTTTGACGAGTAATTCAGCGAACCTGCCCGGATCATTGGTATCAATTTCCCGGCCCCGGGTAATAAAGTCGGCAAGTGATTTTCGGCCGGGATCGGTGGAATCAATATCAATGCAGGTTATGGTGCTATCGGCCTCCAGGATGATCCGTTCCTGCTCCCGGGTCTGGATGAAGACCGTGTGAAGATCTGCATCGGCAATTTGAAAGCGCAGATTCTTTGTGGAGATATTGGTGAAGAGGGGGACACTGACGGCGCCACTGAGCATCAGGGCGTAATCAATCATCAGCCAGTAGGATGAGGGCGCTATCGCTATGGCAATCTGCCTGCCACGCCAACCTTCAGCGGCAAAAGCCAAGGTAAGGAGTCGAACGTTCTCTAAAAATTGTGTTTTGGAAAAAGTCTTCCACTTGCCAGACTCCTTATGATGCAAAAAGGTACGATTTTCCGGCAACTCTTTTATTTCCCTGTACAAATCAGCAAAACTTTTTTTCTTTTTTTTCATAGCACGCTCCTTTCTCCGGTATGGAGAAGTATGAAAAAATGGAAGACAACGAGGACTGTCCGTTTTGCTGATTCTTTCAGGACATTATTTTTTCTTCAAAAGGTCGGTCATATTTCCTCAATTCTCATACGTATTTTCTTTATCCCATACAGCAGATATCACAAATCTTTCCCATTAACAGACTATCATTATAGAACGCTTATTTTTTTAGAAAAATTTATTGCTATTGATAAGCGTTACCTTTTAATTGAAAGTATAATCATTCTCCCGGCAAAGTCAGGAGAGGTCCTCACTATTTATATTACATTGTGGCGTCCCCTGTACTATTTTTTCAAGCTCTTTCTTCAAAGAAGCGGAAAAAAGCAGAGTATCATGGCCGTATCCGGAAAACTCCTTCATGGCGGCCAGGCAATGAATATGTCGGCGCAGCCTTGCCACATGCCGGGGAGCAACGATTTCATCATCAGAGGAATTATAGACAAAAACAGGCGCGGTTATTTTTTCTACAAAATCCGCCGTGTCGAATTTGTACCGGATAAAGAGCTCAGGAACAAAAAACGCCTTCTCCCGAACGAGCGCCCGCACCGAGTCAAAGGGCGCCACCAGTATCACCCATTTCGGCTCCCGACGGGAGGCGACATACGAGGCAACGGACGAGCCAAGGCTGTATCCCAACAGGCCGACATTTTCATAGTGTCGTACCGTCCAGCCATAGGCTATCAGACTATCGGCAAGAATATTTTTTTCGGTTGGACGGCCCCGGCTTTCTCCGTATCCACGGTAATTAAAGGCAACCCACCGCACCTGCGGATATTCACTCGATAATTTTTGCACCAAACCGACACTGTCCTGCTCCTTGCCGCCGAAATATAATATGGTCAGGACCGGCTGATCCGGCTCATAGGTTATTCCCTCGATCTCTACAGCGGGCGCAACCTGCAACCGATGCAGACGATACCGGTCGGTATGTTCCCTGAACCAGGAACGATTAGGATAATACGTCGGGGAAAAAACGTAATGCCGCTGGGGGAAATAGAATAACAAGGGCAGGCCCACCAACAGGAAAACACCCAAAATTATCCACACAACCATCAATTATCTTCCCCGTCGACAAGGAGAAAGAGCAACATCTTTCGATACTCAATCCGAGTACAGTTCCGTTTCAAGCAATTCATACCTGGTACATGTGTAAATTATGGTTTTTCCATGTAAGGTCATCCGATAGGACCGATCACTACCATCATTTTCCTTGACCTCGCCACCTGCATCTTTTACCGCTTCAGCTATCGCCCTCAAATGTCGTATAGTACGAATTCATCAGCACCCCATATTCGTCCGATCAGGCCGCCTCACATAGACGGGCTATAGATTCGTTGGCCTGCTTGAACAAATCCGGAGCACTGATGAACTCGTACGGGCCTAAATCGATCCCAAAACACTATTCCCGATGAACTATTAGTTCGTATGCAGCCGTGCAGGTCAAATGAATGCGAGGGTGAATAATGATATTTTTTAGCCGTGGCAGAGGAAGCCATGATGCCTACTATCACCACAGCAAAAAGCAATGCTTTCGTTTTCATATCTCCCCCTTACTGCCGCCGGCCAAGAGGTTCAAACGTGCATCCCATCGGACCACAGTATTGTCCCGTATATTCGGCTTTGGGACGATAAAGAGCTGGTT
>DRLX01000310.1 GCA_011322715.1 Desulfobulbaceae bacterium | reverse complement strand
TCTTGTTTGGAAGCTTAAACAATCCAAAAAGGTAAAAAAGATCTACTGCGCACCCGGAAATGCCGGCATTCGCAAACTGGCAACCTGCGTCAATATCGACAGCAATGATATTGACGGGCTGCTTGACTTTGCCGTGGGAAAGGGGATCGATCTCACTGTTGTCGGCCCCGAAGATCCTCTTACTCTCGGCATAGTCGATACCTTTGAGGAAAACGGCCTGCGTATTTTCGGCCCTTCCGCCCGGGGCGCCATCCTTGAGGGCAGCAAGGTCTTTACCAAAGATTTTCTCAAAAAATATTCTATTCCCAGCGCAGCTTATAAGGTCTTTACCAAGGCTGGAGCCGCAAAAAAATATGTGGAGAAAATCGGCGCTCCCTGTGTGGTCAAGGCCGACGGTCTTGCCGCCGGTAAAGGTGTTATCGTGGCTGCAACCAAGTCGGAGGCGAAAAAGGCCATTGATTTGATCATCAAGGAGAAGGCCTTTGGCGATGCCGGAAGCCGGGTAGTGGTGGAAGAGTTTCTCTGTGGTGAAGAAGCCTCATTTATCGCTTTTACAGACGGTAAAACGGTTCTGCCGCTTCCGTCATCCCAGGACCATAAGGCGGTATTCGAAGGTGATCGTGGGCCTAATACCGGTGGAATGGGCGCCTATTCTCCGGCCCCGGTATTAACTGATGCTCTGGCCATGCGGGCAATTAACGAAGTCATGCTGCCGACTATTCGCGGCATGGAGGCTGAAGGCAGACCATATAAAGGTATGCTTTATGCCGGGTTAATGATAGATGGTGATCGGTTAAACGTCCTGGAGTTCAACTGTCGCTTCGGTGATCCCGAGTGTCAACCTTTGCTTATGAGGATGAAGTCGGATCTGGTTGAAGTGATGGAAGCGGTTATAGACTCCCGCCTGGATCAGGTGGAACTGGAAGTAGATCCACGTCCTGCCGTATGTGTGGTTATGGCGTCACAGGGATATCCGGGAAGCTATACGACAGGAAAGCCCATTCGCGGCCTGATGAAGGCTGCCCGAATCAAGGATGTCGTTGTTTTTCATGCCGGAACAACGATTAAAGATCGTCGAACCGTAACGGCCGGCGGGCGCGTCCTGGGAGTAACCGCGATTGGCCCCACCATAGAGAAGGCCATTGCTCAGGCATACAAGGCGGTTAATGTTATTCATTGGCCGGGTTGCTATTTTCGTCGTGATATCGGATATCGTGCCCTCAAGCGTCGAAAGAGTGACAATGGCCCCAGGGTGGGCATTATCATGGGCAGTGATTCCGATTTACCTGTTATGGAAAAAGCGGCCGCTTTTCTACAGTCGGTTTCAGTTAAGTACGAACTTCGTATTTTATCAGCGCATAGAACTCCGGAACTGGCAGCCGAATATGCCGACACCGCTTCGGAACGAGGCATAGAGGTTATCATTGCCGGGGCCGGTATGGCGGCCCATCTTGCCGGTGTAGTTGCCGCCCATACGCAGGTTCCGGTCATCGGCGTTCCACTTGACGCCTCCTCGTTAAATGGCCTTGACGCCCTGTTGTCAACGGTACAGATGCCGCCGGGAATTCCCGTGGCCACCATGGGTATCGGAAGTGCCGGTGCAAAAAACGGCGCAGTCCTTGCCGCAAGAATTCTTGCCTTGAAAGATATAAAGATAGCGGCGGCCCTTGAACAACATCGTTTGTCCATGATAGAACAGGTAAAAGAGAAAAATAAAGAACTTACCCGGAGAGACTAGTCATCATTGTCACTGCGCGTGATATGGAACAGGCGGTTCTCCTGCTGGGAAGGGGAGGGCTGGTTGCCTACCCCACGGAAAGCTGGTACGGGCTGGCCGTAGATCCGTTTAACAGAGAGGCCGTTGACCGGTTGTTTGCCGTTAAACGACGCGAGAAATCCAAACCTCTGCCAACCCTTATTTCCTCTTATGCACAGCTTGTTCTGCTTACGAGGGATGTGCCGGTCTGCTACCGGGTGTTGATGGAAAAATTCTGGCCGGGTCCTTTGACCCTGGTTTTTCCGGCCCACCCGTATGTCCCGGCATGCCTGACCGCCGGAACGGATACCGTTGCTGTTCGATTATCTTCTCACCCGGTAGCTGCCGGGCTTGCAGAAGCCTATGGCGGGCCGATAACGGCAACCAGTGCCAATATCTCAGGTGAGACTCCCCAGGATACCGCTCAAGGGGTTGTCGGTTGTCTTGGGGATGAGATTGATATGGTCCTTGATGGCGGACGGACTGCCGGTATTTGCGCATCCACGGTGGTAAGCTGTCCGGCAGGTACACTGACCTGTCTGCGTGAGGGGCGGATTGCCTTTGCCGGAGTAAAGGAGGCTGTACAAGAGATGAAACGGGAAGGAAAAATATCCATTGATGACGAATCTGAGGAGAGAGTATGAGTACATTGTTGTGGAATCGTGAATTCGCCCTTGAGCAGACCGCCGGAGACGAAGAACTCCTGGAGGAGTTGCTGCTCCTGTTTAAGGATTCTTCTTCTCAGGATTTTGAGCAGCTTTGCCGGGCGGCCGACTCCGACGATGCCCGGGGTATTGTTTCAGCGGCGCATAGTATTAAGGGCGCAGCGGCAAGTCTCGGCATCGAAGGCGTCCGGTTGCTGGCCCTGGAAATTGAAACTGCTGCACGGGAAGGGTCTGTTGAGTGTGCCCTCAGAAAAAAAGAAGAAATGGCCGCTTTACTTGCAGATTGCGCAAATCTTGCAAAATAATCGGCTTCGCGGGTTTTGAAAACTCCTTGTTATGCATCTTGGGTCAAGGTTTCTGCTTGGCCCAACATTTTTTTCCATCACATTGGAGATCGGATGCAAGAAAGAATGCCTTGTATCCCCTTTTACGCAGTACACGGCCGGCCAGTTCGGCCCTGGGACCGGCCGCGCAGTAAATTATTTGTTTTTTGTCCAGCTCATCCATTCTTCTTTCCAAAGAGGACAGGGGGATGTGAATACTGTTTGTCAGCCGACCAAGGGTGCTGAGTTCTTTATCGGTTCGTACATCAAGGATAACCCCCCTGATTTTATTGCGTTCGACGGCTATGAATCTGG
>DRLX01000309.1 GCA_011322715.1 Desulfobulbaceae bacterium | reverse complement strand
TTGCCGGTCGTGACGGACATGAGCCGTATGCGCCCTGCACGGCAACGGAGCTGGCGGCCAGGGGCTATGACTATTGGGCCCTGGGGCATGTGCACAGGCGGGAAACCGTGGGCCAAGACCCCTGGATCGTCTTTCCCGGTAATCTGCAGGGGCGTCATATCCGCGAAACAGGACCCAGGGGCGCCGTGCTTGTGCGGGTGGACAGCGGCGTGATAGCATCGGTCGAGTTTCAGGAACTGGATGTGGTGCGCTGGCAGTTGCTCCGCCTGGACTGCCGGCAAATCGACTCCCTTGACAGACTGCTCGATGACGTGCGGGCGGCCCTTGAAGAGGCGGTTTCCAAAGCCGACGGCCGTCCCCTCATGCTGCGGCTGGAGCTGCATGGTCCCTGTCCCATGCACAGGGAACTCCTCCGGGACGCGAGATACCTGCAGAGCGAATTTGATGGACTGGCCATAGATATCGGTGATCTCTGGCTGGAACAGGTTGGTTTCCATACCCGGCCCCTGCAGGAAATCGGGGCGGAGGAAGGTGAGGGGTCGTCCCTGCAGGCGCTGCTGTCCTCGGTTGATGATGCGACCGACCTGCTCAACAGCCCGGAGTTGCGGGCCCTGGAGAAACGTCTGCCCGGTGAGCTTTTTCAGGATGGCCCGTTTGTCCCGGAAGACGAGGCGGAGCGGCGCAGGTTGCTGCGGGAGGTCCGGGATATGGTGCTGGCCTCTATCCTGCCCGGGGACCAGCCATGAGGATTACCCGGTTTGAACTTGGTGCCTTTGGCCCCTTTACCGGCAAGGTGCTGGAATTTCCCCGCAACAGGGTTGATCTGCATGTCATTTACGGGGCCAACGAGGCCGGGAAATCCAGTTGCCTGCGGGCGCTCAGGGCATGGCTGTTCGGCTTTCCCGAACGGACCAGGGATGATTTCATCCATCCCCGAACCAGTCTGCTTGTTGGCGGCGAGCTCAGCCGGGAGGGGCAGCACCTGGAATTTTACCGCCGCAAGAAACGAAAGGGTGATATTGTCGACCGGGACGGATCGCCCCTTGATCCGGCCCTGCTTGCTCCGTTTCTCGGTGGCCTTGATGCCGCCCTTTTCGAGTCCCTGTACGCCATTGACCACGATACTCTGGTCCAGGGCGGCCGCGAGATTCTTGCCCGCAAGGGAGAACTGGGCGAGACCCTGTTTTCCGCCGGGGCCGGTCTTGGCTCCCTGCACCAGGCCCTTGAACGCATGGAGGCGGAAAAGGCGCAGCTCTATAAGGTCAGGGGGAAAAACCAGAAGATCAACCAGCGGATCCGGCTGCATAAATCGCTGCACAGGGAGATTCGCGAGCTCTCCTGTGAACCGGAGGCGTGGCAGCGTCAGGCGGATGCCCTTGAACGTCTGTCCCGTGAGCTCGATGAGATGCAGAAGAAACGGCGGCAACTTGACCGGCGGAGAGTGCATTGTGAGCGATTGTTTCGGGCCGCCCCCCTGCTTGCCCGGCGAAAGGCGATCCGGCATCAGCTCCGCGACCTGGGAGATGTGCGTTCACTGCCGCCCGATTTCGGCAAACGCAGGGCCGGGTTGCAACAACGGTTGCGCAGTGAACGGCAGCGGCTTGACCTGTTGCGGGCGCGCCGGGAGCTGATCAAGGCCGAGCTTGACCGTCTCAGTCCACAGGCCACGGTTGTCTCCAGAAGCGCCCAGATTGAGTCCCTGTACCAGCGGTTGGGAGCCTATAAAAAGGCCAGGGAAGATCGGCCTCACCGGGAGGGAATGCGGTCTGTTTTGCGCAAGGAGGCGGCCCGTCTGCTGCAGACCGTCATGCCGGATTTTGACCTTGACGATTTCCGGATTCTGGCCCCTCTACTCCGACAGAAAAAAAAGATCCTGTCCCTGGCCACTGAGCACGGCGCCCTGGCCCGGAGCCGCCGGGATGCGGAGTTGCGTCTTTCAGCCCTGCGGGAGGAACTTGATCAGACCCTGCTGGAGCTAAGCGCTCTCCCGCAACCCGTTTCCGAAGCCAGGCTTCAGGCCGCTGTCGACAGGGCGCTGAAAGAGGGCAATATCGACCAGCGAATCGAAAGCCTGCATCAGGAACTAAGAGCTGCCGACAAATCGTTACTCACCGCCATTCAGCGGCTTGGCCATTGGCAAAAAGGCGTTGATTCCCTACCCAATGCCCAACTGGTATCTATGGCGGCAGTCCGGCGTTTCGATGGTGCCCGGCAGGAGCTGGTGCGGCAGGAACAGCAGCTTGCCGCGCAGGCGGAAGAAATTCGGGATGAACTTCTGGATGGTAAGACCCGTATGCGGGAACTTGCCCTGGGCGGGGAGATGGTGACGGAAAAGGAGCTCATCCGTATCAGAAAGAAAAGGGATGAGGGCTGGCATCTGTTATGCAAGCAGTGGCTTCAGGGTGAGGATATCGGATCTGCTGTGCGTGATTTTGCCCCCGAGGGCGAACTCCATGAAGTGGTTTTTTCCCTGATTCAGCAGGCGGACCAGGTCGGTGACCGGCTGCGTCTTGAGGCGGACCGGGTGCAGACCTTTGT
>DRLX01000308.1 GCA_011322715.1 Desulfobulbaceae bacterium | reverse complement strand
GCGCAAAGAAGGGCATCACAAGAAGTATAAAAAATATTTTTATTGGGTTGTTGGCTCTCAACATCATTTCTTTCCCCTGAAATTAAATATTCTCCGACAGGATATTTTACATGAAAAAACAAGAATTAACATAATAAATGCTCTTTTGAAGCGACAAACAGCATTTCATCCTATTCAAACACATGTTCACCGCAAATGATTTTATTTCACCAGACCTTTGCTGTTACCCTGAAAGCTAGAAATCAACAAGCAGGGAATACTATGTTCTGTCCCCTGAAAAAACCGTTAAAAACTGCTGTGTAAGTAAAATGAATACCGCCTTATATCTCCAATCCTCCGTAGGGACGGCAAAGGCACGGGCATCTATCAAGACCACACAGCTTGATTATGGATGCCCTGCCTGCTGTCCATATCATTGTAAAGATATGACGAGACAACCGTGGCTACTCAAGAGATAACTTGATTATCCACATAGGACAAAGCTATATTCTCAATATTAACAGATATTTACGCAGGGTAACAATTGGATAGAAAACTCAAAAACCTTATCGAGCATAAGGAACAATTATTCTGGAGCCTTCAGATTCTGGGCTGGATAGCCTATTGCACAGCCCGAACGCTCAATGCCTATGCCCTTGGTGAAAAACCGGAATTTATATATGCCGTTATGATGGGGGTTATCGGTGGCTTCTGGATTACCATTGGTTTGCGCCATATATATCAATTCCTGCGCCGCTCCGATATGTCACCGCTCATGCTGTTGCTCTCGGTTACGGTCTGCATCCTGATTGGGTCTATGCTGTTTTCCTTTGTGGAGGTATGGTCCATGAATCAGCTGTATGATCCTGACTGGAATATGCAGGGCCTTGGTTTTCTGTACCGGACCCTGTATGACACCTTCGTTCTTATGGCCTGGTCCGGTCTCTATTTCATCATAAACAATCATTTTCAGCTCCAACAGCAAAAAGAGATGTATCTTGCAGCCGCCGCTCAGGCTCATCAGGCACAGCTCAAGATGCTGCGCTATCAATTGAACCCTCATTTTCTGTTTAATACCCTCAATGCCATCTCCACATTGGTTCTGGACAAGCAGGCCAAGGAAGCCAACAGCATGCTGACCAAACTGAGTGCTTTCCTGAGATTTAGCCTGGTCAGCCAGCCTATGCAGAAGACAACGCTTGAGGAAGAAGTATATGCCCTGTCCCTGTATCTGGATATTGAACGGGTCCGTTTTCAGGAACGGCTGAAAATTGTCTTTGATATTTCAGAAGAAGCCGGGTCGGCCCTAATTCCGAATCTTCTGTTGCAGCCCCTTGTGGAAAATTCCATAAAATATGCCATTAACCCACAGATAGAGGGCGGGACGATTACCCTCAAAGCTGAAATCAAAAACAAGAAACTGGTCATTACCCTGTCCGATGACGGGCCGGGTTTTAGCGAAGATAATCCGGGAGAAACTGATCAAAAATCAAGCGGCGTTGGAATCGCAAATACGCGAGAACGATTGGCAAAGCTCTATCCCAAAGATAGCAGCTTCGACATCACAAGCAAGAAAAACAAAGGGGTCAGCATCAGGATTACCCTGCCCTGTGAATATACGTCCGATACGTAAAAAATAAAAAAAATGCCAAATGTGGAGGTAACAAAATGCCAGACAAAAAAATAAAAACATTACTTGTTGATGATGAACCGCTTGCCCTGCGCGGGCTTGAGCTGCGCTTAAAAGAGTTTGATGATATAGAAATTATAGGCACCTGTGCCAATGGCCGGGAAGCCATTAAAAAAATCCGCGCGGAACGCCCGGCCCTCGTTTTTCTGGACATTCAAATGCCGGGCTTTGACGGCTTTGCCGTGGTCAAGGCACTGGCCAGAGAAGAAATGCCGCTAATTATTTTCGCCACGGCCTTTGACCAATATGCCATCAAAGCCTTTGAAACCCACGCGCTGGATTATCTGTTAAAACCGATTGAAGAAGACCGCCTGTTCGAGGCAATTACAAAGGTCAGGGAAAGTATTCAGGAACGCATTACCATTGAACAGAATGCCCGGCTGATAAATCTGATCCGCTCACTGGATAATCCCCCTACATTTGAGCTTTCAGAAATCATAAGTGCGCAGGAATTGCCGCTGGAAAATAATTTTGAAACCCACCTGAATATCAAAGACAGGGGCCAAATTACCCGGGTGGATGTATCAACTATTGAATGGATTGATGCCGCCGGAGATTATATGTGCCTTCATGTGGGCGACAAGACCCATATCCTGCGCGAAACCATGAAAAATATGGAAAAAAGACTGAACCCGGAATTATTTCAGCGGGTACACCGCTCAACCATCATTAATATGTCCAAGGTCGCCGAGCTACAACCGACCAGCGGTGGTAAGTATCAGATCACGCTGGAAAGCGGTGCCGAGCTTCAGGTCAGCCGGAATTACCGCAAAGTGCTGGCCAGATTTCTGTAAATTCTGTGCCTTTACATATCCGGTAATTCGCCAATTTTATCCTTGTTGATTTTCTTCAGCTTCATCATGGCCGATTTAAGTTTGTCACGCTTCTGCGCATCACCCTTACCCGGGCTAATATTATTTTCCTGAATATTCTTGAGCACTACATCCAGCTCAACGGACAGGGAAATAAACCGTTCCAGCAAAATCCCGGAGGCATTTGAAATGGTTGCAAGATCCTTTGCGGTATCATGCAGATCTTTCAGAATACCATCCTTGTCACTGGTCGTATTCTCAATTTTCTTTTGTTTTTCATCCAGCCGTTGCAGGTTGCTCTCAATGTAATCCCCGAATTTCTTATGGGTATTTTCAACCTGTGTTGCCAGCTTGGATATTATTTTTTCTGCCCCGGCCTGCGTTGCCTTTT
>DRLX01000307.1 GCA_011322715.1 Desulfobulbaceae bacterium | reverse complement strand
ACGAACAAATCCATGGATACATCCCCGCCGATGAACAAGCAGAGCCTGACCGAACATCTTGCCGAACTGCGTTCCTGTTTGATCTATTCACTGGCAGCGGTTGCCGTGGGATTTGGTGTTGCCTATGCTTATATCCAGCCCATTGCCGATTGGTTTTTCCGACCTCTGGTTCGGGTACTACCGAAAGGGAAAAGCCTGATTTTTATTTCATATCAGGAAGGGTTTTTTTTTATCTAAAGCTCGCCCTTGTCTGCGGAGTTCTCCTGGCCTGCCCGATTATTTTTCTTCAGATATGGCGTTTTGTTGCTCCAGGCCTTTATCGTCATGAAAAAAGGGTTTTATTGCCCTTTACCATTGTGTCAACCATCTGTTTTCTTGGTGGAGCCGCTTTTGGGTATTTTGTGGTTTTTCCGCCGGCATTTCGTTTCCTTATCGGCTATTCCAGTAAAATACTGGATCCCATGCCCGGCGTCAGCGAGTATTTTTCTCTTGCCCTTCGTCTTCTTATTGCCTTTGGCGTAGTTTTCGAATTACCCGTTTTTATGGTATTCCTGGCAAAAATGGGGTTGGTCGATGCTCCTTTTTTGAGAAAATATCGAAAATATGCCATATTATTTGCGTTTATCATTGCCGCTATCCTGACACCGACTCCGGACGTGGTGAATCAATTTTTTATGGCTGCCCCGCTGATAATGCTCTACGAGGTCAGCATCATTGCCGTATCATTTTTTGCCGGGAAAACCTTTTTCGGTTTTGAAAAGAAAGATTCGGCATCATGATCCGTATCGTGGAACAATTCCGCAATTATTACTTGTCGGACATACACTACACTAATGCACAGGAGGATAATCATGTCGTACGCCGTGGATTACGAACGCGCACTTGAGATCGGCCGTCCCCCCAATATTACCACATTATTTCCCCATTCCCGCGCTTTGCTTGTCAGCGGCAAGGTAATCGACCGGGCCCTGTCGGCCAAGGGCAAGGCAATGACCATAGCCGCCAACGGCCGCAATCACCTCGTTATCCGAGGCGTCCTTCGTGCAGCCCAGCGTGCCAGAGCAGCGGTTATTATCGAGATTGCCCGTTCCGAAGGCGGGGCCAATGCCTACTGTGCCACCAATTACTGGAATATGGCCCGCCAGGTTAATGCCGTCTGCAATGAATTGAATATTCGCGTTCCCGTTGCCATCCATGCCGATCATTATGGGATTAAAACGCCTGACGACATCCCCTTTGCCCGCAAGGAAATTCCTTCACTTTTTGATGCCGGAATAACGTCGATTGCCATAGATGCCTCCCATATGCCTGATGATGACAATCTGCTGGCCTCAATCGAACTGGCCCGATTTATTCCTACCTGGGCCGGTCATGAAACCGAGGTCGGCGAAATAAAGGGAAAACTTGGTCTCTCGACAAAGGATGAGGCCCTGTTTATTATTCAGGGATTAAATGCCCACAACATATTTCCCGATTGGATTGCACTCAACAACGGCACCACCCATGGCATTGAGGCGTCCGCCCAGGGAATTCAGGTTGAACTGACCGCTGCAATTCATGAAGCACTTGCCGGTTATGGTATTTCAGGCGCTCAGCACGGTACTTCAGGAAATAATTCCGACCGGCTTCGTGCCATTGCCGCCAAAACAATGACCACCAAGGCCAATGTCGCCACCGCCCTGCAGATGATTTCCTGGGGTGTGGAGGTGAATGATTTCGGCAATGCCGTACTCGATGATGCGGGTAACTTTATCAAGGTTCCGGGACAGGGCGTCTCCGAAGATGTCTGGCAGGAGATGAAAACCTATGCCGAAAAACAGGGTTGGTCGGGAGGCAATTATAAAAAGCTCAATATTGTCTTTGAGAATCGGATCATGGGCCAGCCCGCAGCTATTCGGGAGCGAATGGTCAGGCGCGTGGAGGACTTTGTCTATACCATGCTTGTTGAGGTTTTCAATGCCGGTGACACGGCAACTTTCGGCGTCCAGGCAATCCTGGATGCAGGTTCTTATGACCTGGGTCCTAAAACAGGACGCATTGAGTCCCCTGAAGAGTGGACAGAGGAGAAAATCAGGGCCAGGGCCGCTCTCCTTGACGGAAACAAGGGACCGGAAGGAGATTTTGATGATTAACCTTTCCATGTGATTTCACTGGATTCAAACATTCTTTTTAATTTGAGTAGGTACATACTTTGATAAAAAAAATATTAATCACCGGCGCAGCCGGTTTTATCGGCCATAATCTCGGCAAAAGACTTCTGGCAGAGGGTAGGACCGTTATCGGGCTTGATAACCTCAATGATTATTATGATCCGCAATTAAAGAAATCACGGCTGGCAGAGCTTCTTGCCTATGACGGGTTTGAACATGCCGACTTTGACATGGCCGACCGTGATAAAATGGCCGAACTGTTTGAACAGCATGAGTTTGACGGCGTCGTCAATCTGGCGGCCCAGGCAGGGGTTCGCTATTCACTTGAAAATCCCCATTCCTATGTGGATACCAACCTGGTCGGGTTTGTCAATATCCTGGAAGGGTGCCGGCATACCGGGGTACAACATCTGCTGTATGCCTCTTCAAGTTCCGTGTACGGAGCAAATACCAAGATGCCGTTTTCCGTGCATGACAACGTTGATCACCCTGTTTCTCTGTATGCCGCATCCAAGAAGGCCAACGAGTTGATGGCCCATACTTACAGCCATTTGTTTGGTCTCAAGACGACGGGATTACGGTTTTTTACCGTTTACGGACCCTGGGGACGGCCCGACATGGCCCTTTTCCTGTTCACCAAGGCGATTCTTGAAGATCGCCCGATCAATGTGTTCAACAACGGAAATATGGAACGGGATTTCACCTATATCGACGATATCGTCGAAGGTGTTGTCCGACTTATTGACCACCTGCCCGTTCCTGATCCCTCCTGGAGCGGCGATAATCCTGATCCGGCAACGAGTTACTGCCCCTGGCGGGTATATAATATCGGCAACAACAATAAAGAAAAACTGATGCGTTATATCGAGGTCCTTGAAGACTGTATTGGAAAAAAGGCGGAAAAGAACTTTCTGCCCATGCAGGATGGTGATGTGCCCGCCACCTATGCCGATGTCTCCGACCTGATTCGGGAGATTGATTTTAAGCCGGCGACAACGATTGAGGAAGGTGTGAAAAAGTTTGTAGATTGGTACAGGTCCTACTATCATGTGTGAATAACAGGATATTTTTGACAGAACCCTTTTCCGGAGAGGTGAAAAACTGTTGACATCCGTCGGGTAACATTTTAATCGTTATGTTCAAATGAACAAAACTCATCGGTCTGATTATGACTTTCTCATTGATAAGATTGATGGGTATGGTCACAGGAGGGACTTCATATGAATGGAAAACGATTAGGACGATGTGGTATTCTATTGGCGGCAGTCATGTATCTAAGTGTACCCGTAATTTCAGGTGCATCAGTCGAGATGCGCAATGACCAGGTGGATAGATCGGCCACTTCCGTCAGGTCGCCTGCGCACCATCTGTCCACCGCCGATCATGAAAAATTCAAGGCACTCAATCAGAATTTTGCAACCGGTCAGGAGGTTACTGAAGCCTGTCTTAGTTGCCACACCGAGGCTGGTCATCAAGTTCAACAAACCTATCATTGGACCTGGAAATCGGTACGTGGTGAACAAAAGGGTATCGGCAAAAAAAATGTTCTGAACAATTTCTGAATTGCCGTCCAGTCAAACTGGTGCAGGTGCACCAGCTGTCATGCAGGTTATGGATGGAAAGACGATTCTTTTGATTTTTCTCAGCAGAAAAATATCGATTGTCTGGTGTGTCACGATACCACCGGAACCTATAAAAAATTTCCAACAAGCTGTGGTAATCCACCCTATACTGAAAAAAAATTCGGTAAAAAGATTTTCCCGCCGGTCAATCTTAAAAAAGTCGCCCGCAATGTCGGCTTAAGTTCCAGGGCTACCTGTGGTGCTTGTCACTTCAAAGGTGGTGGAGGAGACGGGGTAAAACATGGTGACCTTGACTCTTCCCTGGTCAATCCGGATCGCAGCCTTGATGTCCATATGGATGCAAAGGGTCTGAATTTTACATGTACCAGGTGCCATACCGAAAATGGCCACCAGATCGAGGGTCGTTACTATTCAACTCCGGCGACAGTCACGCATTCTTCGGCCATGCCTGCGGATAGTCCTTCCCGCATAGCCTGTGAATCCTGTCACAGCGGCCATCCCCATAAAGGCAAAAAAAATTCAACCCTTCTGAACAATCATATTGCCAAAATTGCCTGCGAAACCTGTCATGTCCCACTGTTGGCAAGAAAGAAACCGACCCTTGTCTGGTGGGACTGGTCAACAGCCGGAAAATTTAAGGAAGGGCATAAGTACATCGTGAAAAAGGATGCATTGGGTAAGGTCTCCTATCACACGAAAAAGGGTAATCTTGGCTGGGCCAAAAATATACAACCCGAATATGCCTGGTTTAACGGGGTTATAACCCATGTGCTGGCCACAGATAAAATTGATGACGGCAAACCGGTTCGATTAACGATCCTGCATGGGAATAAAAATGATCCGCAATCAAAGATTACTCCTTTTAAAATGATGCGCGGTAAGCAGGTCTATGATCCGGTCAATAAAACGCTTGTCGTTCCAAAGCTTTTTGGCCCCAAGGGATCCGGAGCCTACTGGAAAGATTTTGACTGGCAGAAATCAGTTGCCGCCGGTCAACAGGCCGTCCATAGAAAATTCAGTGGCAAAGTGGGATTTATTAAGACCGAGTATCTTCGTCCTGTTGCCCATATGATTTCTCCGGCAAAGGATGCGGTCAGCTGTGAGAGTTGCCATAGTCGAAATGGACGCCTCAAAAAACTGACTGGCTTTTACATGCCTGGACGTGACTTCAGTAAGCGACTTGATCGCATCGGTTGGCTTTCCTGCCTCTCCCTGCTTGTCCTGGTAGGATTGCATGGCGCCTTGCGCATCATCAGCTCAAAAGGGAGGCATAAATCATGAAAGAAAAAAAATTATTCTATACCCGGTTTGAACGATTCTGGCACTGGGCCCAGGCGTTACTGATTATCCTGCTGCTGATTACCGGATTTACCGTTCATGGCACCTTGTCCATTCTGCCGTTTGGCAAGGCTGTTCTTCTGCACAATCAACTGGCATGGTTGCTGATCGGTTTGACCATTTTCGCCATTTTCTGGCACCTGACCACCGGTCAATGGAAACAGTATACGCCTACTTTGGAAAAGACTGCGGAAATGGTCTGCTATTATTCCCGTGATATATTTAAAGGTTGTGAACATCCGGTTAAAAAAGATGTCGACCGAAAGCTCAATCCATTGCAGCGTATCACCTATTTTTTACTTAAAGTGGTTTTATTCCCTTTTCAGTTGATCACCGGGTTGCTCTATATGTATGCGGGTCGGATCGGCATATCCATGGATATCGGCACGCTTGCCTTTCTACATACTATCGGCGCCTTTGCCTTTCTCGGTTTTTTGATTGTTCACGTTTATCTCGCTACAACAGGCGAGACTGTCGGGGCGCACTTCAGGGCAATGATTACGGGATGGGAGGAAATCGAAATAAAGGAGGGGACGGAATCGACTTGAAAAGGCCAATGAAGACGTAAACGGTTATGATAAATCGTTTACCAGTCAAGGCAGGCATCAAGAAAAATTCATTTCGGGCGTTATGGGAAAATATTCCATGACGCCCGTTATCGTTTGGGGTAATTTATACCCGAATCATCAACCGGTATCTGCCCCGGGATCCGATGCAGAGGATATTTCCGAACCGGAACCAGTCGATAAGCCAATGGATTCATTGCTTTTCAGGTTAATCCATTGTACGTCCCAATACAGCAACGCCAATGAAAAAACTCCTGATAAGCCTTTTCTTTTTTTTTCCTTTTTCCATCCAATCGGCAGCCCAGGAATCCATGCCATCGGCAATGGTGGTGAACCATGCTCTTGTACAGACCATT